>CAXTUM010000060.1:2854-9445 GCA_964247205.1 uncultured Beijerinckiaceae bacterium | reverse complement strand
GCCATTCTCTTCGATTGCCATTCCATGCCTTCGGCGAGCCTTGGAACCGAGACGATGCCGCGCCCGGATATCGTCCTGGGGGACCGCTACGGCACAAGCTGCGCCGCCGTGCTGATCGATTCAGTGCAGACCGCGCTGGAGGGGCTGGGCTATCACGTGGCGCGCAACAGGCCTTACGCGGGCGGGTTCATCACGGAGCATTACGGCCAGCCCGCATCGTCGATCCATGTGCTGCAGATCGAGATCAACCGGGCGCTCTACATGAACGAAGAGACGCTGGAGCCCAAACCGCAATTTGCGACGATAACGAATGACATGATGACCATGCTGGCCAGAACGGCGCGCCTGCTGGCCGAGATCGCCAATCCCTGGCAACAGGCTGCGGAGTAGCAGCCTGATGTGATCAGGCGGCCAAAAAAAGGGGCCGCACCTCAGTGCGGCCCAAGTCTAGGGAGGAAACGCCCAAGAAGGGCAACGAGCCGACAACGACGTTGTCATTTCGCATATGCGAAGATCGCGCTGCATCGCAACATTTGCAAGAGGATTGTTCTGGTCTAAACCGTTTTAACCCCGTTCAAATACCAAGAGCGTACGGATGCAATATCTATCTTATTGAAATATCTATTGAATTTAGGATCGACGTTCTGATATGCAAGAATCGCATGGCTGGCTTATTTCTATGCACCGACAATGCCCCATGTGGTCGATGCTTGTGCAAGACGTATAATTGTCAGACAAATCCCCTGAAAACCGTCAATTCCCGGATATCCCGCCATGACAGCCGTCGCCATTGACCAGTTCTATCAGCAGCTCGCCGAGGCTTCCGGTGCGGTTATCCTGCCCTTCTTCCGCATGGCCAACAGCGTGTCGAACAAGCTGGGGCCTGGCGGGTTCGATCCGGTGACCGAAGCCGACCGCGCGGCCGAAATCGCGATCCGCCAGCTGATCAAGAAGGCCTTTCCCGATCACGCGATCCGGGGCGAGGAATTCGGCGTCGAAAACGAAGGCGCGGAGTACGAATGGATCATCGATCCGATCGACGGAACCCGCGGGTTCATCTGCGGGCTTCCGACCTGGGGAACGCTGGTCGGGCTGATGCGCAACGGCAATCCGGTCTATGGCATGATGAACCAGCCCTATGTGGGCGAGCGGTTTGTGGGCGATGGCAAAACCACGCGACTGATTTCGGCAAAGGGCGAGCGGCGGCTGTCCACGCGCCGCTGTGCGTCTCTCTCCGACGCCTTCATCTCGACCACAAGCCCGCGCATCCTGCTGGGTGAGCAGGGCAAGGCCTATGACCGCCTCGAAGCGCAGTGCAAGCTGCCGCGCTACGGCGGGGACTGCTACAGCTATGCCATGCTGGCGGCGGGGCAGATCGATCTGGTGTGCGAGGCCGGTCTGCAGGCCTACGATATCGCGCCGCTCATCCCCGTGATCGAAGGAGCGGGCGGCGTTGTCACGACATGGACGGGCGGCAGCGCGGCCAAGGGCGGCGCAATCCTGGCGTCAGGGGATCCGACACTGCATGACGAGGCCCTGAAGGTTCTCTCAGGCGGCTGACGCCTGCTCCTGCGCATCGACAGGCTGATCCGTTGCAGGGATGTCAGCTTCCCGCGTTTCACCCGGGATGAAGGCATCGAAGGCCGCATGGAACTGCTGCCTGTAGCTGTCCCGCTCGGTCAGCAGCTCGTGCTTTGCGCCGGGGATGCGGATCATCTGGCAAGCGCGGATGCGTGCCGCGAGGGCTTCGGCAACGGGTGTCGAGCACAACGGATCGGCGCCCGGCAGGATCATCAGGCTCGGCACGGCGATGCGGTGACCGAAATCCCGGTCGCTGAAACGCCGGAACATCTCGAACATGGCCAGCGTCCAGCGGATGGTGGGGTCGCCGAGGCCAAGCTTCGGATATGCCCCGATGAGATCGGCCATGCGTTTGTAACGGACGGGATCGGAGGTGAGCTTGTTTCCCGCAAAGGGCCTGGTAACCAGCGCTGTCGCACCACCTCCCGGCACATAGCTTGTGCCAAAGGCGAAAAAATCGAACCCGGAGGCAGCGGCTTTGGCCAGCCCCGCAAATGGAAGCTCGGCCAGTCCGATCAGGGGAGCCAGCAGCACTGCCCTGTCGAATGCGGAGCGTCCCTTGTCGAGCGTCAGCAGCAGGGACGCCGCGCCCATGGAATGGCTGAGTGCAAAATAAGGCGCTGGCATATGAGGCAGCATGACCAGCCGCGTCACGGTCTCGATATCGGCGCCATATTCGTCGAAATCATCGACATGGCCCTTGCGCGGATCATCCAGCAGGCGCTGCGATCCGCCCTGACCGCGCAGATCGAAGGCAAGCACGGCAAAGCCCTTGCGCCGGAGTTCGATGATCACCTCGAAGTATTTCTCGATACATTCAGAGCGTCCCTGGATGATGCAGACCGTCCCCCGCGCACGCCGCGCCGTCGTGCGCCAGCGGGCATACCGCAGCATCACGCCATCGGGTGTCACGACCGAACCGACGAAGGCATTGCCTGGAACGGGATTGGAGGGAATTGCGAAAAGCTCCATACCGCTATTGTGCCATGGCTGGTTGTCCGAGGCAAAGCCATGCCGTGACAACACCGCTTTCCCGTTCACCGGCGCAAGGAAACGTCCCTGCACAGGGACCAGCATTTTTCAGCCAACGGTGCATCTCTTGTCTCTCAAGCCGCCCGCTTTTCCAGCACAGAAGCAGCCTTGTGACCATTTACTGCCTGCTTGGACTCAGTTGCGGTGCTTGCGGCATCATAGAGGCGGTGGATGATTTCCTGTTCCTGGCCGGACCGGGCCGGGCCGATCTCATGACCGGGAATGGCCGAGGTCAGCGATTCAAGTTTCGTGTTCAGCGCCTCGATCGTTCTGGTTCTGGTGTCCTGCGCCGCAGCGGTCGCCCACAACCGGTGCGCCAGAGCACCGGCCGCATGGTCCAGCGCCTCGCTGACGGCAGCGAGTTTCGCCTCGCCGCCCTGCATGGCGTCGGCCACACGCAACGCCAGGATATCAGCCTGCTGTCCCATGAGCTTTCGGGCATTGGCATCCACTGCGCCGACCGCTGTCTCCAGTGTGTGCGAGAAGCCGGTCGTGGCCGACAGAATGCGCGCGTGAGCCTCCGCGAGATGGCGTGAAACACCATCGACCTGTGCCTTGAGCGGCGCAACACTCTCGTTCGCCAGTTCGGCGGCTGTCTGCTGGAACCGCTCGATGACATTCCGCATGCTGCGCTCGTGATCCTCGGTTGCGCGGCGTGCATCGTTGGTCATCCGCTCGAATGATGCGATCTGGGCGGCGATGCGCGCTTCACCCATGGCCACCGATTCGACCGCCTTGTCGAGCCGCAGCGTCGTGGCTTCAAGCTGGCGGGCCATGTCGGCCTGGCCCCGGGCAAAGAGCGCAATCATCTGCTGCATCTGGCCCGCAAAGGTGCGGATTTCGGACAGGGCTATCTGCACATCAGGATGCTGTATCTGGCTGCTCGAGACCATCGATCACTCCTTCCAGGTTCCGCATTGCCATGTCTCGCATCCGGAAATCGCGAGATCATGCACGAGAAAGTCGCGTCAGGATGGGGAGAACAGGGTTAATCCTTGGTAAAGATCGCGCTGCTGGGCTGATAAAAGCCGTTCCAGAACGGGAATGATCCGGGCGGATCAGGCGTAGAGATCCCTGTAGGTCTCGCGCAGGACGTTCTTCTGCACCTTGCCCATGGTGTTGCGCGGCAGGTCATCCACCACGATCACGCGCTTGGGCAGCTTGAAGCGGGCGAGGCGGATTTCCAGCGTCCTGAGAATCGCGGCGCCATCCAGCTGCGCTCCGGCCTTTTGCACCACGATTGCCGTGACGCCTTCGCCGAAATCGCGATGCGGCAGGCCGATGACGGCGCATTCCACAACGCCCGGCATGGCGTCGATCTCGGTCTCGACCTCCTTGGGATAGACGTTGTAGCCGCCCGTGATGATCAGGTCCTTGCCGCGCCCCACGATATGGACATAGCCGCGGGAATCGATCTTGCCGAGATCGCCGGTGATAAAGAAGCCGTCGGGGCGGAATTCTTCCTTCGTCTTCTCGGGGTTGCGCCAGTAGCCCTTGAAGACATTGGGGCCCTTCACCTCGATCATGCCGATCTCGTCCGTGCCGAGAATCTTGCCTGTTTCCGGATCGACAACGCGCAGGCCCACATCCGGAAGCGGGAAGCCAACCGTGCCGGCCACGCGATCGCCGTCGTAGGGATTGGATGTGTTCATGTTCGTCTCGGTCATGCCGTAGCGCTCGAGGATGGCGTGGCCGGTGCGGGCGCTCCAGTCGCGGTGCGTATCCGCCAGCAGAGGCGCTGAGCCAGACACGAAAAGCCGCATATGCTTCACGGCATCCTGCGTCAGGCGCTGGTCCTGCAGAAGGCGCACATAGAAGGTCGGCACGCCCATCATGCTGGTCGCGCGGGGCATCAGACGGAAGACCGTGTCGGGATCAAGTTTCGGCAGGAACAGCATGCTTGCGCCTGACAGCAGGATGATGTTGGTCGCGACGAAAAGCCCGTGCGTGTGGAAGATAGGCAGCGCATGCAGCAGAACGTCATCCGCCGTGAAATGCCAGCAATCGCGCAGGGTGACGGCATTGGACGCCAGATTGGCGTGGGACAGCATCGCGCCCTTGGAGCGGCCCGTGGTGCCGGAGGTATAGAGGATGGCGGCAAGATCATCCGGCGCACTCACTACATTGGTGAAATCACTGGCCTGGGACACCGTCCTGTCCATCAGGCTGCCCGTCCCCTTCGCTCCCAGCGTCAGGACGGATGCGCCGCGCGCGATGCCGGCAATCGCATCGCGTTTGGTTGGATCGCAGACCACAAGCCTCGGCTCCGCATCGCTGATGAAGTAATCCAGTTCAGTCGTGGTGTAGGCGGTGTTGAGCGGCAGGAAGATTGCCCCCGTGCGCAAGCAGGCGAGATAGAGCAGGATGGCCTCGGCACTCTTCTCGACCTGAACCGCCACACGGTCACCCGGCTGCACGCCCGATGATACAAGCGCATGCGCGAGACGCGCCGAACCCGCGAAGACATCTCCGTAACTGACGATTCGCCCGTCATCGCGCTCGATGAAGGTTTTTGAAGGCGCTCCAGCAGCCGCGCGGATCAGGTCGAAGAGGTGATTGGACATGAAATGAAATCCGGCAAAAGATTGGAAAAGACGGGATTTGAGTAGCGCAAGCCCAGGCTCTTGTCATATCCGGGAGGACGTGACACGTATTTTGTATTATAGAACCTGTCAGGTTGTATTCCTGAAAAGGTCAACCGACGTTCTGGGAGGAACGCATGATCAAGACATTCGCTGCCATCAGCCGCCGTTCGGCGATCAAGGGTGGCCTCGCTGCGGCAGGATCAGCGGTCGCCATGCCCGCCATCGGCCAGAGCGGCTGGCCGAACCGGCAGATCACCTGGCTGAACCCGTTTCCTGCGGGAGGCGGCACCGATGCCTTCGCGCGGCCGCTGGCGGCGTATCTCGACCAGCAGCTGGGGACGCGCACCATCATCGACAACCGGGGCGGCGCTGGCGGAACCGTGGGCGCATCGGCTGCCGCCAAGGCCAATCCTGACGGCTACACGTTCTTCGTCGGCGCCGCACATCACACAATCGCGCCGTCGATCTATCCCAATCTCGACTATGATCTCGAAAAGAGCTTCGTGCCGATCGGGCTCATTGCGCGTCCGCCGCAAGTCGTATCCGCAAACCCGCAGAAGGTGAAGGCCAATACGCTGGCGGAACTGATCGCCGACGCGAAGGCCAATCCGAACAAGTACAATTATGGTTCATCCGGCAATGGCTCTGTCCATCACATGGCGGGCGAACTCTTCCAGATCGCGACGGGCATCAAGATGACCCATATCCCGTATCGCGGGGTGGGACCGGCGATGCAGGATCTCGTTGCGGGCAATATCGAGCTCATGTTCGATGGACTGGGCTCATCCGCCAACCAGATTCAGGCGGGTACGCTCAAGTGCCTCGCGGTTGCAGCCCCCACGCGCTCGTCGGCCATCCCCAATGTGCCGACGGCGAAGGAGGCGGGCCTTGATGGCTACGAGGTTTCGACCTGGTATGCGCTCTGGGCCATCAAGGGCACGCCGCAGGACATCGTGGACCGCATGACGGCGGAATTGCTGAAGGCGCTGGATGCTCCGCAGATCAAGGACAGCTGGGAGAAGAACGGCTCGGAGGTCATCAAGCTGACGGGCAAGGATTTCGGGGCCTATGTCACGTCGGAAATTGCGCGCTGGGGCAAGGTCGTGAAGGATGCAGGCGTCCGGCTTTGAGTTGCGTCCGGCTTTGACCAGCGTCAATCCCTGACGATTGTCTTGTAGCCGCACAGCTCAGTGAACCCCTGGCTCGCATAGAGCTTGCAGGCGGCCATATTGGTACGGTCCACCTGCAGGAAGGCGTTTGATGCGCCTTGACATGCGGCCCATACCAGCAAGGCATCGACTGTGGCACGCCCAAGGCCCTGTCCGCGTAATGTGCCGCCCACCATGACCGAGCCGATTTCGGCCCATCCCCGGTCAATGGCGCACATGCCGAA
>CAXTUM010000060.1:0-2754 GCA_964247205.1 uncultured Beijerinckiaceae bacterium | reverse complement strand
CCACCATGACCGAGCCGATTTCGGCCCATCCCCGGTCAATGGCGCACATGCCGAAGCCCACTGCCTTGCCGTCAATTTTCAGCGCGGCGAAAGCGGCTGGCACGCGCAGATGCCCCACAATGGCGAGGAGATGATCCGCCGAGCGCTTCGACGGCTCCTGATGGCTGGTTACCCCCTCCAGCCAGCGGCGGCTGGGTGCGCCTTCGATCCTCACGCGGGGATCGGCTTGCGCAGACCGGTAGCGCTCCAGCGGCAGGACCATCATCCGCGACTGATCCTTGACACGGTATCCACGCTGCATCAGCAGGGGCTCGACAGCGGGATCGGCCAGCGGTGTAATGCGGATCGAGGGTTTGAGACCGGCCTCGCGATACAATTTTTCAATGTTATCGAGCAGCTCAGGCGTCATCCGCGCACCGGGAATCACCGCAGAAGCGGAATTGGCGCGGCCGGAATAGCCATGGGCGAAGCGCACCACCCAGCCCTCCATCAGGAGCGTGCTGACAGCGGGCCAGACATTGACGAGCCGCTCCTCGCAGCCCCGCACGGTTTCCATATCCATCGCTGCTAGCCTCCCGACGCCTTCCTCGGTGTCGGACGCCAGTCCGGAGGGGCCAGCTCGAAGCCCGAGAACTCGAAGGCCGGAGCCACAGTGCAGCCGACCAGCGTCCAGGCGCCCAGCGAGGTCGCGGTCTGCCACCAGCCCTGCGGCACCACGAACTGCGGCTTCTGCCGGGCGCGCAGATCGGACCCCAGATGATGCGCCTCGGCATCATGCCCGTTGGCGCTGACCGTGATGACCAGAGGCGCACCGGCGTACCAGTGCCAGACCTCCGCTGCATCAACCCGGTGCCAGTCGGAGACATCGCCGGTGTCGAGCAGATAATAGATCAGCGTCGAGGCCGCGCGCCCGCCCTCCACCTTGCGCTCGTCCCGCCAGGTCTCGCGGTAATAGCCGCCTTCCGGGTGCGGTTTCAGTTCGAGCAGCCGCACCACTTCGGCGGCGGTCATTCCCTGCATGGTCAGAACCTGTTCTTGCGCTCGCGCAGTTCCGCGAACACCGCGACAGGTGAAGCACCGGACATGCCGATTGCGGCCTGAATCGCAGCATCCGCCGTGCGGAGATAGGGATTGGTCGCCTTTTCTATGCCGATGGTGGTGGGCAGCGTTACAAGGCCCTGCGCCCGCTTGTGCTCGATCTCCAGCGCGCGGGTGCGAAGCGCGAGATTGGTCGGGTCCACGGTCAGAGCAAAACGGGCGTTGGCGAGTGTGTACTCGTGCCCGCAATAGACCGCCGTCTCATCCGGCATCGCCGCGAACTTTTGCATCGAGTCGTAGAACTCCTCAGGTGTGCAGCCAAAAATGCGACCGCATCCCAGCGCGAACAGCGTATCGCCCGCAAAGACCGTCTTCTGGCTCTTGAACCAGTAGGCGATGTGGTCGGCGCAATGACCAGGTGTATCCAGCACATCGACCGTGATGCTGCCGAATGTCACCCGGTCACCCTCTGAAACGACCTCATCGACATCCGGAACCTGAGTAGATTTTCTCGGCGCCACAACACGGCAGCCGAATTTTGCCTTCAGGCCCGGAATGCCCTCGACATGGTCTGCATGCTCGTGCGTCACGAGGATATCGGTGAGCTTCCACCCCGTCTCGGCAAGCGCTTTCAGGATCGATGCCTCGTCCGGCGCATCGATGGCAGCGGTCGCCCCCGTCTTCGGATCATGCACCAGCACCGAGAAATTGTCGCTGCGGCTTAAAAACTGTCGTATCTCAACCATCTCGTCAGGCACCCGATGCGCGCCGCACGGCGCTGTTCTATAGTGAATACCAAGAGTAGCGAGTGACCCTCCCCCATGTCCATCGACATCGTCGATCTCAGGAGTTTCTATGCCGGTGCGCTGGGCGAGGTCACCCGTGACCTGCTGCTGACCGCCATCCGCAACCGCTGGGATAATCTCAGCGGCATGGTGGTGCTGGGGCTGGGCTATGCGACGCCCTATCTCGGCCCGTTCCGCGACGAGGCGATCCGCTCCATCGCCTTCATGCCGGCAGGACAGGGCGTGGTGAACTGGCCATCATCAGGGCTGTCCTCCTCGGCCCTCGTGGACGCGGACCAGATGCCGCTGAGGGATGGGTCCATCGACCGCATCATCGTGGCGCATGCGCTGGAGATGGCGCATTCCCCGGCGGAGCTGATGTCCGAGATGTGGCGTGTGCTCTCGCCCGGCGGGCGCATCATCGTGATTGCGCCCAACCGCGCGGGCCTGTGGGCGCGGATGGATGTGACACCCTTCGGCCATGGCCAGCCCTTCAGCCGGGGGCAATTGATGAGCCTGATGCGTCAAGCGCTGTTCACGCCGGTGCACTGGGGCGAGGCGCTCTATGTGCCGCCGCTGAAGCGCCGCGTGCTGCTGAAAACCGCCAAAGGCTGGGACCGGATCGGACGGGCGCTGGGATTGCCCTTCGCGGGCGTGCATGTGATTGAGGCCACCAAGCAGGTTTTTCGGCCCATAGCCGTGAAGAAGCTCTCCCGCGCCATGTCTCAGGTGCAGCCCGTGCTGGTGCCGAGCCGGTTTATCGCTGAACCGTGACAGGCGTTCCCACGCGCACACGTTCGAACAGATCAACTATATCCTCGTTCAGCATGCGGATGCAGCCATAGGAGGCTGCCGAGCCGATGGAGGCGCGCATCGAGGCGCTGGTGCCGTGGATCGCGTATTCGCCGGGCAGGGAGAGCACCCGCGCACC
>CAXTUM010000059.1:0-9480 GCA_964247205.1 uncultured Beijerinckiaceae bacterium | reverse complement strand
AAGCTGGACGAACCCGGTATCAAGCTCTTCGGCCGCACCGGCACCGGCGTCGCGCATTGCCCGTGCTCGAACATGCGGCTGGCGTCAGGCATTGCGCCTGTCAGGCGCATGAGGGCGGAGCGCGTGCCGGTAGGCCTGGGCGTTGACGGCTCGGCGTCCACCGATGCAGGGCATCTGCTGGGCGAGGCGCGGCAGGCCATGCTTCTGGCCCGCGTCGGCGGCGATCCCGCCGCCATGACAGCGCGCGATGCACTGGAAATCGCCACGCTCGGCGGTGCGCAGGTGCTGAACCGCACTGATATCGGCGCACTGAAACCCGGTATGGCGGCGGATCTCGTGGCATTCAACATGCAGACGCTGGATTTTGCGGGTGGATTGCATGATCCCGTGGCGGCACTGGTTTTCTGCACACCCGCGAAAGTGAACTGGTCGGTGATCAACGGGCGTGTCGTTGTGCGCGAGGGGCAACTCGCAAACCTCGACCTCATGCCGCATGTCTCACGGCACAATGCCTTGGCCGCCCGGTTGGTCCGGGGGGAGTGAGGTCCCTTGCGGCTTGCCGCCCTTGTCGAAGAGCAGACGCTGGTAGACGAGGCCTATGCCAATCAGAACCGCACCAAGACCGATGAATGAGAAGGCCCGGCCCAGTCCTGTCAGGCCGGCCATGTCGAACAGGAAGACCTTGGCAACGGCCAGTGTGACGAACACTGCCGAGGCCAGCCGTGTCTCACGGGAGGACAGCCTGAAACCGATGGCCAGCAGCACCACGCCGAAACCGAGGGTGGTGAAGGAATAGGCGTAATGCTCGCCATCCGTGACATCCGCTGACAGAAAGCGGTCGATGCCCGCGAAGCTGCGGCGGACCTGCGTGATCAGATAGAGATAGACAAGGACTATCGCAGCGATGCGGTTGGCCATCGTCAGGCGCATGTTGATCAGCAGTTGTGACCGTCCCAGCCATGTCAGAGCGCCAAAGCCGACGCCGGTCAGGAGATAGCCAACAAGGCTGGAGTCAAAAAACTGCGGGCCCGAGAGTTGTTCGCCAAGCCACGGATTTGCAGCAACGGCGCAAAGTCCGAACACGGCGGCGAACGCGGCCAGATTGCTGGCTTGAAGGGCGGGTATGACGGGAAGCGATGCCGCCAGTTCCCTGCGCCGGATCATGACCTGATGCAGGGCCAGAGTGACCGCGATCAGCACCAGCCCATAAACGCCTGCTTCACCAAGGCCGAGCGTGTTCCTGTCGTAAAGATCGCTGCCGTGAAACGCCATGCGGATCTGCGCGATGACCCAGAAGCCGGCGAGCGCGAGGGCAGCCCCGGCGAGCAGCCTGGCAGGCGTCCTGAGAGCATCCCGCCAGAGGAGCCATGCACCGCCCGCGAGGGCCAGCACTGTTATTCCATAGGCCAGTGTCAGGCGGTTGAAGATCACATATCCTTCGACCCGGACACCGTGAACGAAGGGATTGTGAAGCACCCCAAAGTTTAAGGCCGTGGAGACGAGCATCACAGCCACACCGCCGAACAAGGCGGCTTGCGCAGGGCTGCCGCCGTCTCGCCGCCGCAGCCAGAGGCCGAGGGCAACGAAGACCAGCCCCGCTACAACAAAGGCCCATATCTCGTGGAAACCGACGGGCGTCCAGGCGTAGTCCAGCAGAATGACGTTCTGGAGTTCCTGATAATGGAAGCCGTGCCGGATTTCGAAGAACATGAAGGCGGCCAGCGCCAGCAGCGATGCGCCTTCCAGCACGCGCACATTGCGGTCGATCAGCTGCCGCCGCAGCACGAAGGCGGCTGCCCCCAGCGCCAGCGAGGGCAAGCCATAAGCCGCGATTGACCAGTTCAGCACCGGCCAGGCCTCGTCGCCGAAGACCGCTGGTGATGTCACGCCGCGCAGCACAGCTGTGGTCGCCATGAAGGCGGCAACGCGCCGGAGAGCAGGAAGTGGACGGCGGTCATTCAGCAGGCTGATGGCGAGCGCCGCCACCGCAAAGCCAACCGCCATCCACAGGCCCGGCAAGGCGAAGGCGATGGCGAGGCCCAGCGCCAGAGCCGCGCCTGAAGCATAGGCGCCCGAGCCGATCTCCTCCATGCCGATGTGAGCGTCGGCATTTCCGGCTTCCTGTGCCCCGGCCCTGCGGGCGTACAGCCGGTCACTGATGAGTCCCAGGACCAGCATCAGGCCTGCAAACAGGCCCGCCATTGCGAGATCACGCGTTTGAACGCCTGTCCGCAATGCCCAGCCGAAGCTGAGGATGATGGGCGCAAGGCCGCCTGCAAAGGCAATGGCATAAAGCCCGGCCCTGGTATGAGCCACACCGACCGGCGTCTTCCTGAACAGCAGGCCAAGCGGCAAGACCAGCGTCAGCGCAGCGCCCACAACAGTGATGCAGGTCAGCCAGAACGCTTCGGCAGGGGGCCTGACGAATGTCAGCATCGCGCCTTCCATCACGCGGAGCAGCCAGAACCGATCGCTGCCTTCAGATGGCCATGTCAGGATCATGCCAAGGGGAAATAGAACCGCTGCAACGATCACCAGCGCCGCGCGTCCATCGCGGATTGCCGTTGTGATCAGGATAAGCATGGCCACTACGGCAAAGATAACGAAGAGTGCGGTCGATCCAGATGTTGTGACGAAGGCAAAACCCATGGCCGCAGCAAGACCGATCATCGCCACCAGCGGGAGAGCATCTCCAACCGGGGTTTCGGGTTCAACGGGATCTGCATCAGGTGACGGGCTTGCAAGCCAAACAAGCGCTGCCGCAAACAACACCATGGCCGCCGTGACCAGCGTCAGTTCCGGCAGGCGTGCAACCCCCGACGTGATGATCAGCAACAGAGACCAGAGCGCGGTGCCGATCACAGCCCCCCATGCGAGCCAGACTGTGCGCAGACGGTTCTGCACGGCCATGGCCGCAGCAGTGACAACCAGCAGGAAGACCACCAGCGGCCAGCGGTTCTTGCTTTCACCACCGACCAGAATAGGCGTGGCGTAGGATGCCAGCAGGCCGATGCCGGCCAGCGCCTGTCCGTGCAGCAGCGACGCCGCGATGGCGGCAAGACCGACACCACCCATCAGCAGAAACGCCACGGTCTGCGACAGAAAGCCATAGACGGCATAGGCCGCATAAATAGTGCCGAAACCCGCCACAACGCCCGCCGCCGTCAGCGCCAGCGGCACATGGGCGACGGGAAGCGCGCCCAGATTATCGCCAATGCGCTTGGGCATCAGCACGCCGCGCCGCAGGGCTTCGCCTGCCGTGACCAGAAGCATGGAAAACACGGCAGCCATGGCGAGCCGCACGCGCGGACCAAAGACTCCGGCTTCGATGGAATAGCGGACCAGAAACAGACCACCGATAGCGAGCGCCAGTCCGCCGACCCAGACAGCCCAGCGCGTGCCGATGATCTCCTCGATATCGCGGGCAGGTTTAGCGGGCGGCGCTGCTGTCGGTGGCGCTGGTGTCGGCGGGGGCGAACGAGGCACCTCGGGGAGAGGCGGCGGCAACGAATGTGTTGCTTGGGTGGCTGTTTCGCGGAAGTCCGCTATCGGAGTGACAAGTGGGGGCGGCTGGACAGGAGCGGTCGCTTTTTGCGCCTCACTGCCGAATGGGGCAACAGCCTCCAGTTCAGCATCGGATGCTTCAATGATACCGGAAATCGAATCCTGCCGTGTCTTGCGCTGGACCGCCCGCGCCGGTTTTGCGGAAATTATCGGAGGGGTTTCAGGCGCCTCGACGGCAGCTGCCTTCAGGGCCCTGATCTCCTTCAGCAGGTAATCAAGATCACGCCTCAGATGCCCAGTCTGCTCCTCAAGCCTTGTCGCGACAGCCTGCCAGCCATTGGCGCGCGAGAATGCCGCAATCGCCAGGCCGGGGACGACAATCACAAAAAAGAAGCCGATGAGAATCGCAAGAAATTCCATCCGGTACTTATATCCCTCCGGGAAACGGCGACAACAGGCCTGAAGGACTATGACACAGCGGGCTGATGACTCTTGGGCTTCGCCTTCAGTTTCAATGCCTCCATATCCTCGCGCTCACGCGGCATGTTGCGCATGATCTGGTCCTTGCCGGGCTGATACTGCGGCGGCACGGGGCAATCGACGCCGTACCAGGCGGCAGCGCGAAGCGTGAACCCGGGGTCCACCAGATGCGGCCGCGCCAGCGCCACGAGATCGGCGCGTCCCGCTGCGATGATCGTGTTGATCTGGTCGGCGCTGGTGATGTTGCCTACGCACATCGTGGCGATACCAGCCTCGTTGCGGATCTGATCCGAGAACGGAAGCTGGAACATGCGGCCATACATCGGGCGCGAGCGTGTCGTGGTCTGTCCGGTCGAGACATCGATCAGGTCGCAGCCTTCTGAGGCAAAGGCACGCGAAATTGCCACGGCGTCATCGCCGGTGATCCCGCCTTCCGCCCAGTCCGTGGCAGAGATGCGCACCGACATCGGCTTTTCCGCAGGCCAGAGTTCACGCATGGCGCGAAAGACTTCCAGCGGGAACCGCAGGCGGTTTTCAAGGCTGCCGCCGTAATCATCCGTCCGCTGATTGGTGAGCGGCGACAGGAACGACGCCAACAGATAGCCATGGGCCGCGTGAATCTCGATCATGTCAAACCCGATACGGATAGCGCGCTCCACGGTGCCAATAAACTCCTGCCTGATCCGGTCCATGTCGGCGCGGCTGGCCTCACGCGGAATCTGGCTTTCGGGATAATACGGGACTGGCGAGGCCGAGACGATGGGCCAGGCGCCTTCCGCCAGCGGCCTGTCCATGCCTTCCCACATCAGCTTCGTCGCGCCCTTGCGCCCGGCATGACCGATCTGGAGACAAATCCTTGCGCTCGAACGGGTGTGAACGAAACGCACGATAGGGCTCCATGCCGCTTCCTGCGCATCGTTCCAAAGGCCGGTGCAGCCCGGCGTGATGCGCGCATCGGCGGCCACGCAGGTCATCTCGGTGAAGATAAGGCCTGCCCCACCCACTGCCCGCGAGCCGTAATGCATGAGGTGCCAGTCATCGGGCATGCCGTCGGTGGCGGAGTACATGCACATGGGCGAGAGCACGACGCGGTTTTCGATTGTCATGTTACGCAGTTTGAACGGCTGGAACATTGGAACAGCCGGTTTCCCATCCTTCTGTATCCGGGCATCAGCGCCCAGTTCGCCGGCAATGGTCCTGTCGGTCGCGGCGACGAAATCTGGCGCACGCAGCGCCAGGTTGTCATAGGTGATCGCCTTGGAGCGCGTCATCAGGCCGAAGGCGAATTGCGTGGACGAGAAGTCCCGGAAGCGGTCGACATGCTCGAACCAGACGAGGCTGACATCCGCCGCATGCTGGGTCTTTTCCACTTCCTCGCGGCGCGTGGTTTCAAAATACTCCAGCGCGGCTGAAACATCCAGTCCCCGTGCGTGGAAAGCACGATGCAGATGGATGGCGTCTTCCATCGCAAGCTTGGTGCCCGAACCGATGGAAAAATGCGCCGTCGCCTTGGCGTCGCCGATGAGGACTATGTTGTCCTTCACCCATTTGCGGGCGCGTATCATGGGAAACTGCCGCCATTGCGAGCGGTTAGTGATCAGGGCGTGTCCCTGCAATTCATCCGCGAACATGGCTTCAAGAAAAGCGGCTGTCTCCGCCTCGGTCAGATGACCCACACCGAGTTTCTCGAAGGTTTCGGGGTCCATTTCAAAAATCCAGGTCGAGCGCCCCTGCTCGTATTGATAGGCATGGACAATGACGATGCCTTGCGGGATTTCCTTGAACCAGAAGGTGAAAGCATCGAGCGGGCGCGTCGAGCCCATCCAGACGAAACGGTTGGGCCTCAGGTCCGTCTCGGGCTGGAAATGATCAACATATGTCTCGCGGATGCGGCTGTTGATGCCATCGGCAGCCACGACCAGATCATAGTCCCGCGACAGCACGGCGGGATCATCGATCTCCTGCTGGAAAGCCAGTTTGACTCCGAGCTGTTGCGCGCGGGTCTGCAGCAGCATCAGCAGCGAACGGCGCGAACAGCCGCAGAATCCATTGCCGCCTACGCGGTGTGTATCGCCCTTGAAGTGGATTTCGATGTCGTCCCAATAAGCGAAGCTGGCGCGGATGGCCTCGTAGCTTGGCGCATCGGCTGCCTTGAACGTATCCAGCGTCTGATCCGAAAAAACCACGCCGAAGCCGAAGGTGTCATCCGCCTTGTTGCGCTCGATAACGGTGACATCCAGCGCTGGCCAGTCACGCTTCATCAGAAGCGCAAAATAGAGCCCTGCCGGTCCCCCGCCTGCAACTGCGATGCGCATGAGCGTACTCCTTTATCCACTGAATATATTTTAGGCCTAAAATAATTTCTGGCAACGGGGCTTCCCCTCTTGCAGCCCAATTATTTCAAACCTAAAACATAATCACGGAGACAAAAGCGATGTCCCTCAACGGCAGGCATGCGGTGGTGACAGGCGGCGGACGCGGCATTGGCCGCGCCATTGCAAAGGCGTTGTCTTCTGCAGGCGCGACCGTGACAGTGACAGGCCGTACTGAAGCCGATCTGCTTGATGCCGTCGCCACCGGTGATGCGCAGGGATATCTCATTCTCGACGCGACGGAAGAGTCAGCCGTGCTGCATGGCTTCCGCAAAGCGGCTGCCGCACGCGGCCCCATCGATATTCTCGTGGCCAATGCGGGTGCTGCTGAAAGTGCGCCATTTCTCAAAACAGACAGTGCCATTTTCCGGCGGATGCTGGACATCAACCTGATGGGGGTGGTGCATGCGGCGCATGCTGTGCTGCCCGACATGATCACCCGCAGGCACGGACGCATCATCACCATAGCTTCTACCGCTGGCCTCAAGGGCTACGCCTATGTCAGCGCTTATGTAGCAGCGAAGCATGCGGTGGTAGGATTCACCCGCGCGCTGGCCATGGAAACGGCAACCAGCGGCGTCACGGTCAATGCGGTTTGTCCGGGCTATACAGAAACGGATATGGTCAGCGGCGGACTTGATGCGATTGCCGCAAAGACAGGCCGCAGCCGCGAAGAAGCGCTCGCCACTATGCTGAAAGACAATCCGCAGAAGCGGCTGATCAAGCCGGATGAGGTCGCCGCCGCCTGCGTCTGGCTGGCGTCGGAGGAAGCGGCCGCTGTCAACGGTGATGTTATCCCGATTACCGGCGGAGAGATCTGATGGAGGATCGCGCCCTTCCCATGGATCGCGAAACGACTGCTGCGCTGCGTCCCGGCGATCACAAGACCGAATTGCGGCTGTGGCTGCGTCTGCTGACCTGCTCCACGCTGATCGAAAACGGCGTGCGCAAGCGCCTTCGCGACGGCTTCGACGTGACATTGCCGCGTTTCGACCTGATGGCGCAGCTGGACAAGACGCCAGCCGGTCTGACTTTGGGCGAACTCTCCCAACGCATGATGGTGTCCAACGGCAACGTCACCTCCATCGTGGAAGCGCTGGTTGGTCAGGGAATGCTCGACCGCAAGCCGTCGCCGCAGGACCGGCGGGCGCAGATGGTGTCGCTCACGGCGGAAGGTCGCAGGATGTTTCGCCTGATGGCGGCATCGCATGAGGACTGGATCGCCGAAACCTTCGCCGGGCTGAACTCTGCCGAGGAAGAACTGCTGATGGTGCTGCTCGGCAAGGCCAAGATGTCGGCCCGCAAGGCTTTTGGAGAGAGATGATGAGCCAGACAGCCGCGAGCCAGATCACCCTGCCGCTTTCTGGATTCACGCCGAAGCATTTTGCGCTCGCTGTCTCAGGCAAGCGTGCCACCGTCACGCTCAACCGACCGGACAAGAAGAACCCGCTGACCTTCGAGAGCTATCGCGAGCTCACTGATTTCTTCCATGCCTGCGGACGGGATGAGCAGATCAAGGCCATCGTGATCACGGGCGCAGGCGGCAATTTCTGTTCGGGCGGCGATGTGTTCGAGATCATCGGACCGCTGATCGCGATGGATACAGCCGGTCTGATGGCTTTCACCAAAATGACGGGTGAGTTGGTGAAAGCCATGCGCGCCTGTCCGCAGCCCATCGTCGCGGCCATTGACGGCATCTGCGCCGGCGCGGGCGCGATCATCGCCATGGCGTCTGATATCCGGATCGGCACGGAAAAGGCCAAAGTCGCCTTTCTGTTCAACCGGGTTGGATTGGCAGGCTGCGACATGGGGGCCTGCGCCATTCTGCCCCGGATCATCGGTCAGGGCCGCGCGGCGGAACTGCTCTACACCGGGAGGTCCATGAGCGGCGCAGAAGCCGAGCGCTGGGGCTTTTTCACGCGCATCGTCGCGGCGGAAACTCTGCTTGTGGAGGCCGAAGCACTCGCCAGCGACTTCGCCGATGGTCCGACTTTCGCCAATGCCATGACCAAGCGCATGCTGGAGATGGAATGGGCGATGTCGGTGACTGATGCCATTGAGGCGGAAGCGGTGGCGCAGGCGCTGTGCATGACGACGGAGGATTTCGGTCGCGCCTACCGCGCCTTTGCGGCGAAGCAGAAACCCGTGTTCGAGGGCAACTGATGACGCTGGCGTCCACCCTCTCGTGGCCCTTCTTCGAGCAGCAGCATCGCGACCATGCGACGCGGCTCTCGGCCTGGGCGAAGGAAATGCTGCATACTCTGCCGCATGACACAGCCACCAATACAGGGCTTGATGCGGCGTGTCGCGCACGGGTGAAGGCGCTGGGCGAGGCTGGATTCCTGAAGGCCTGCGTGCCTGCTGCCTATGGGGGACTTACCGACAGCCTCGATGTCCGCACGCTCTGCCTCAGCCGCGAGATTCTGGGCTGGCATGATGGTCTTGCCGATTTCTGCCTTGCCATGCAGGGCCTCGGCACGGGCTCGATCTCGCTGTTCGGTTCGGAAGATATCAAGCGCCGCTATCTGCCGTCTGTTGCTGCGGGCAAAACCATCGCCGCGTTTGCGTTGTCCGAGAAAGCCGCGGGTTCCGATGTCGCCGCGATGGCGACCCTGGCTGTGCCCGATGGCAACGATTATGTCCGAATCACGGGCGAAAAAACATGGATCTCCAACGGTGGCATCGCGGACCACTATGTCGTTTTCGCCCGTACAGGCGAAGCGCCGGGCGCCAAGGGGCTTTCGGCCTTTTTGGTCGATGCCGATACGCCGGGTTTCAGCATCACAGAACGTATCGATGTGATTGCCCCGCATCCACTCGCAACACTGTGCTTTGGTGAGGTCCGGGTGCCCGCAACACACCGGCTGGGCCAGCCCGGAGAAGGCTTCAAGGTCGCGATGGCGACGCTCGATATCTTCCGTTCTACGGTGGGGGCGGCAGCAATTGGCTTTGCGCGGCGGGCGCAGAATGAGGCGCTGTCGCGCGCCAGCTCGCGGCACCTGTTCGGCGCACCGATGGCCGATCTGCCGCTGGCACAGGCCGCTATTGCTGAAAACGAGGCCGAGATTGATGCGGCGGCACTGCTGGTCTACCGGGCGGCCTGGCTGAAGGATACTGGCGCACC
>CAXTUM010000058.1:0-9506 GCA_964247205.1 uncultured Beijerinckiaceae bacterium | reverse complement strand
AAGAATCAGATCGGAAGTATCCGGCGGAACCTCGACCCATGCGCATGCTGATCCTCGCACTGCGCACGCTGTGCTGCGCTCTTCTCTTCGCGCTCATCGCCATGCCTTTTGCGCAGATCATCATGCGCGGCGTCTTCAACGTGCCGATGGCCGGCGCGGAGGAGCTGACGCGCTATTTCCTGATCTGTTCGACCTTCATGGCCGGTGCGCTTGTCACCGTCGAAGGCGGGCAGATCCGCATGGAGGAGTTTCAGGCCATGCTGCCAGAGCGCATCCGCTATCCGCTGCAGCTCCTGATCGATGGGGCAGGTGTCGCTGTCTTCGCCTATATCGCCTACGCCGCCGCCGTCACGACCTTCAACAACATGAACAACCAGACTGCGACACTGGAAATGCCGTTCTGGCTTTTCATGGCGCCTCTCTCGCTGGGCATGGCGCTTCTCGCGGTTGGCGCCTTCGCCCAGTTCGTCACGACCTGGCGGCGCGGGCGATCTGACGAGAAGCACACAACTCTCACTTGAAGGCATTTGAATTGGCCGGTTTCCTTGTCATCCTTGCATTCCTGGCGCTCTTTGTCTGCGGCTTTCCCGTCGTTCTGGCGATCGCCATTCCATGCCTCGTCTACCTCGGCGTGAACGGCCTGCCGCTCGACCTCGTGGCGCAGCGCACGCTCTACGCACTCGATTCATTTCCACTGGTCGCCGTGCCCGTCTTCATTTTCGTCGGTTCGCTGATGAACGCAGCTGGCATCTCGAAATACATCTACCAGTTTGCCGACACCGCAGTGGGGCGGCTGCCGGGCGGTCTGGCGCAGGTCAACATCTTCGGCTCGCTCGTCTTCGCCGGAATGTCCGGCTCGGCGCTGGCCGATATCGGCGGCATAGGACGCATCGAGATCGACGCCATGCGGAGCAAGGGCTACAACCCGGCTTTCGCAGCAGCCGTGACGTCATCCTCGGCCATCGTCGGCCCGATCTTCCCGCCGTCCATCCCGCTGATCATCTACGGAACGGTGACCGGCGTTTCGGTGATCCAGCTGCTGCTTGGCGGTATTCTGCCAGGGCTCCTCTGCGTGGCGCTTCTGATGCTGATGACGGCCTTCCTGGCCAAGCGCCGGAACTATCCCCGTTCCGAACGCTGGCCGACCATGGGCGAGCTCTGGCGTGACGCGAAACCGGCGCTTCCGGCCATGGCCGCCCCGGTTATCCTGATCGCCGGCATGCTGGCCGGTTTTTTCACGCCGACGGAGATCGCCTCCGTCACAGTCGTCTACACGCTGCTGATCAGCGCGTTCTTCTACCGCGAGCTGACCTGGGACGGACTCTATCAGGCCGCGCGGGAGACGATCCTCTCCTCATCCGCCATCCTGCTGATCGTCGCGGTTGCGGCGCTCTTTGGTTGGATCCTCTCGGTTGAGATGGTGCCTCAGCAACTCACATCGGCCATGCTCTCAATCTCGCGCGACCCCTATGTGCTGCTGTTGCTCGTCAACATCCTGCTGCTGATCGTGGGTATGTTCCTCGATTCGACGACCGCAATCCTCGTCATAGCGCCGATCATCGCGAAGCCGCTGGTGGCGGCCGGGGTCGATCCCGTACATCTTGGCATGACCGTGGTCTTCAACCTGATGATTGGCCTGCTGACTCCGCCCATGGGCCTCGCACTGTTCCTGGTCGCCGATATCGCGAAGGTCCAGATGAGGGAGGTGCTCCGCGAAATGCTGCCCTTCTACATCCCGCTCTTCGCCACTCTCATGCTCATTACCTATGCGCCGTGGATCACGACCGTGATCCCGCGGCTCGCCCTCGGACAATGAGGGCAACAAATGAGTTGCGCACCTCATTTGTTGCCGATACCTTTTGCTCAACCAAGATAAAAATCCGGAGGGAACCATGGGAGCGTTCTGGCGTGCTCTGTTTGCCGTGGCCTGTGTCACGATGCCGGTCGGCCTTGCCGCCGCGCAAACCACCGTGAAATGGCTGCACATCGAGGCCAATCCGGCCCAGGTGAAAATCTGGGAAGAGACTGTGCGGGATTTCGAGACCAAAAACCCCGGCGTCAAGGTCGAGATGCAGTATCTCGAGAACGAGGCCTACAAGGCCAAAGCTCCCACCCTGCTGCAATCCAGGGACCGGCCGCACATCATCTATAGCTGGGCCGGCGGCGTGCTGAAGTCGCAGATCGAGGCCGGTGTCCTTGAAGACATCACTGCGCAGGTGCAGGACCACAAGGACAAGCTGTCGGCGAGCGCAGTCGCCGCCTTCACGCTGAATGGCAAGATCTACGGTCTTCCCCATACAGTTTCGCAAGTCGGGTTCATGGTGAACAAGGAGCTGCTGGCCAAGGCAGGCGTGGATGCTGCGGCGGTCAAGACCTGGAATGATCTTCTGGACGCTGTGAAAAAGCTCAAGGCTGCAGGCATAACGCCGATTGCCGTCGGCGGAGCGGACAAGTGGCCGGTGCATTTCTACTGGACGCATCTGGCTGGGCGCATCGGCGGCAAGGCTGCTTTCGATGCGGCCCTTAAGGGACAGAACGGCGGCTTCGAGGGCGAAGCGTTCCAGATGGCTGGCGAGATGTTCAAGCAACTGGTCGATCTGGGACCCTTCCAGAACGGCTTTCTCGGCTTCAAGAGTCAGCAGGCCATCGGCCATTTCGGCGACGGCAAGGCGGCGATGATCCTCGCCATCTCCTCCTTCTACCACACGCAGAAGGTGTTCGCGGTCGACAAGATCGGCATCAGCGACGAAAAGCTGGCCTGGATCAACTTTCCAACCGTGAACGGCGGCAAGGGCGAAGCGACCGACACGCTTGGCGGCATCAATGGCTGGATTGTCACCAAGGGCGCGCCGAAAGAGGCTGTCAACTTTATCAAGCACTTCATCTCGGAGGATGTGCAGAAGCGGCTGGCGGGGGGCAATTATCTGATTCCGACCTTCAAGGGAGCGGAAGCGGGCCTCGGCAGCGCCTTCATGCGCAACATTGCGCAGAACATCGCCGCTTCGAAGTATCATCAGAACTTCTGGGATCAGGATCTCGGTCCCTCGGTCGGCCGCGTCGTCAATGATGCGACGGCGGAAATCGCGGGCGGAAGCATGACGCCGAAGGCTGCTGCCAAAGCCATTCAGGACGCCTACAGGCAGGGCAACTGACCGCGCCGCCGTCTTACTGCTCTGCAGGTCTGTCAATTTGCACCCCGAGGGTACAACCATGGCCGCCATGATCGGGCGCAGACATGCCGCCGATTCCGGCAAGCTGACTGCGATCCTGCTGTTCCTGCCGCCGGCCTTGCTGCTTTTCACGCTCTTCGTCGTCATGCCGGTGGGCGAGGCGGCCTGGTACTCGGGTTTCAACTGGAACGGCTTCGGGACGCCGAAGAACTGGGTCGGCTTCGACAACTACCGTTTCGTCTTCGACAACAAGGCCTTCGGCACGGCCTTCCGGAACAACCTGCTCATTATCGCCGTGTCTTTGCTGGTGCAGCTGCCGCTCGCCATGGCGCTGGCGCTGATCCTCGCCGACCGGTTTCGCGGCGCAGTGGCGCTCAGGATGGTTTTCTTCCTGCCCTATATTCTGGCGGAGATCGCGACCGGGCTGATGTTCAGCTTCGTCTACGACGGGGACTACGGCCTGCTGGCTTCGGTCTACCGGCTGTTCGGGGCCGAGGCTCCGCATCTTCTGGCCAATCCGCAGACCTCCTTCCTCGCCATCCTGATCGTGGTGGTGTGGAAGTATTTCGGCTTCCACATGATGCTGTTCATTGCGGCGCTGCAGGGGCTGGACCGCAACATGGTGGAAGCGGCGCGGATTGACGGAGCCTCGCGCTGGCAATTGCTGCGGTTCATCATCATCCCGTCGCTCTATCCCACCATCCGTCTGTCGGCATTCTTCGCCATCGTGGGGTCGCTGCAGCTGTTCGATCTGGTGATGCCGCTGACGCGCGGCGGGCCGGCAGATTCCTCCCACACGATGGTCAGCTTCCTCTACACATTCGGCATCACCCGGATGCGCGTCGGCTTCGGCAGCGCCACGGGCGTGATCCTTTTCGTGATCTGCGTCGTCTTCGCCTTCACCTACAAACGCTGGGTGATGCGCGATGAGTGAAGAGGTCCAGACTGTCCCTTTCAGCGATGATGGCTTCAGCCGCGTCGCGGCGTCGAAGGCGCTGTTCCTGGCCATTGTTTTGCTGTTTGTCATGGTTCCACTCATGGCCACGGTTCTGGGCGGCTTCAAGTCGCTGGGCGAGTTGAGAACAAATCCCTTCGGCCTTCCGCAGGTCTGGGAGCTGGAGCATTACGCGAGCATACTGGGCTCCCGGCGCTACTGGCAATTGCTGCGCAATTCGCTCGTCATTTCTGCCATGACTGTCGTGCTGACGCTGATTGTCGCGTCGATGGCGGCTTTTGTGTTCGCGCATATCCGCTTCTTCGGCAGTTCCATGCTGCTGAATTACCTGACGATGGGCCTGCTGTTCCCTGCGGCCACAGCCATTCTGCCGATTTTCATCAAGGTGCGCGATCTGGGCCTGCTCGACACCTATTTCGGCGTGGTTCTGCCGCAGGTGGCTTTTGCGCTGGCGATGAGCATCCTGCTGCTGCGCCGCTTTTTCAGGGATCTGCCGGAGGAACTACTTGAGGCGGCTCTTGTTGACGGCTGCTCCTATGTCAATTTCTTCCTCTACATCACCCTGCCGCTGTCGCGGCCGATCCTGGCCACTGTTGGCACCATCACTTTCGTCCACAGCTGGAACGCGTACCTTGTCCCGCTGGTCATGCTGAACAGCGACAGCATGTATCCGTGGCCGTTGGGCATCATGGTCTATCAGGGCGAATACTCGACCGAGTGGCACCTGATCCTCGCCTTTATCACCCTGACGATCCTGCCCACCGTGCTGCTGTTCCTCTTCGCGCAAAAGCACATCGTTGCCGGCCTGACGGCTGGCTCCGTGAAGGGTTGAGTGGCGAGTTCCGTGTGAACGACATTGATTGGAGACAGACATGAGAAAAATTGGCGTTGGCATCATTGGCTGCGGCGTGATCAGCAAGGCTTATATGACTGCCATGAAGCAATTTTCGACAGTGGAGCTGAAGGCGGTGGCGGATATGCGCAGCGCCCCGGCTGAGGCCGCCGGGGCGGAGTTCGGCGTGCCGGCCATGCGTGTCGATGCGATGCTGAAGCGCGACGACGTGGAGATCATCGTCAACCTAACCGTGCCGCTCGCCCACACCGATGTCAGCCTCGCCGTGCTGAATGCAGGCAAGCACGTCCATTCGGAGAAGCCTATCGGCGTTAACATGATCGAGGCGCGGAAGGTGATCGATCTCGCGGCCGCGAAGGGTCTCAGGGTCGGCTGCGCGCCGGACACATTCCTGGGCGGCGGACACCAGACCGCGCGCAAGCTGATCGACGACGGCGCCATCGGAACGCCGGTAGGCGGCAGCGTTTTCTTCGGCTGCCCGGGTCACGAGCGATGGCACCCTGCGCCAGGGTTCTACTATCTGCGCGGCGGCGGGCCGATGCTCGACATGGGACCCTATTACATTACCGATCTGATCAACCTGCTCGGCCCCGTTGCTTCCGTCATGGGGTATGCGACGAAGCCGAAGCTGGAGCGCGTTGTCACCAGCCAGCCCATGAACGGCGCGGCAATTCCGGTGGAGGTCGCGACCCATGTGGCAGGCATGCTGGAGTTCGTTTCCGGCGCTGTCGTCTCGATCACCATGAGTTTCGACGTTCCGAAGCACAGGCATGTTCCCATCGAGATTTATGGCTCGGCGGGCAGCCTGCTCGTCCCTGACCCCAACCGCTTCGGAGGCGAGGTGGCAGTAGCGAAGTCGGGCGGCGAGTGGGTAAGCATGCCTCTGACGCACGGCAATTCAGACGGCGAGTTCCGTTCCATCGGCGTGGCCGACATGGCCGCAGCCATCCTCGGCAACAGGCCGCACCGGGCGAGCGGCGCGCTGGCGCTGCATGCGCTCGAGGCCATGGAGGCTTTCCAGATCTCGTCCGACCAGGGACGGCGGGTGAAACTCGAAACCACGGTGGAGCGCCCGGCGATGATACCGGCTGGCCTTCCCACCGGCCAGCTCGACTGAAGGAGGCGCACATGACACGCAAGGCAATGATTGTCTGGGGCGGGTGGCCGGGCCACGATCCCGATCTCTGTGCTTCCATGATCCGCAGTTGGCTCAAAGTCGAAGGGTTCGATGTCCGGGTCGAAACCAAGACGGATGTTTTCCTCGATCCTGCCATCAGGGACTATTCGCTGATCATCCCGATCTACACCATGTCCACGATCGAAAAGCCTGAGGCGCTGGCACTGTGCGAAGCGGTGAAGGGTGGTGTCGGGCTGGCCGGGCACCACGGCGGCATGGGTGACGCCTTCCGCGACTCGGTGGAGTATCAGTTCATGTGCGGCGGCCAATGGGTGGCGCACCCCGGCAACATCATGGACTACACCGTGGATGTCACCCGCCCGGATGATCCGGTCATGGCCGGGATCAAGTCCTTTGAGCACCGCTCGGAGCAGTATTATCTGCATGTCGATCCGGGTATCGAAGTGCTGGCGACCACGACCTTCTCCGGCGAGCACGCGCCATGGACAAAGGGAGTCGTGATGCCCCAGGTGTGGAAGAAGATGTTTGGCCAGGGGCGTGTGTTCTACTCGGCGCTTGGTCATCGCGCCTATGAGCTCGACGTGCCGGAAATCCGCACATTGATGACGCGCGGCATGCTCTGGGCGGCGCGGTAAGGCCATGAGCACCCGCGACGTCCGCCGCCGTGCGACGCTGGGCGATGTCGCGAGGGAAGCCGGGGTGTCGCTGGCCACGGCCGACCGTGCAGTCAACGGGCGCGGCGGGGTTCACGAGAACACCCTTGCACGCGTCTCCGCAGCCGTGGCCAAGCTCGGTTACCGGCCCAATCCGGCGGCAACCCGGCTGGCGCGCAGCCAGACCTTCCGCTTCGCCTTTGTCCTTCCTTCCAACACCAACAGCTTCATGGCGAGCCTTGAGGCGCATCTGGACAAGGCGACGGGCTGGCTGGCGGGCCAGAACGCCTATGTGGACATCATCCACGCCGATGTGTTCGACGCGGCGGCTCTGGCCGAGGCGCTGGAGTCCCTGCCGACGGTGTATGACGGGGTTGCGACAGTGGCGCTTGATCATCCGCGCGTGCGCGTGGCGATCAATGCCCTTGTTCAGCGCGGAACGGCAATGGTGACGCTGGTTTCGGACGCGCCGCATTCCGAGCGCGCGCATTACGTCGGCATCAACAATCTTGCAGCGGGTCGTACGGCCGGGTCGCTCATGGGGCGCTTCCTATGCAGCCGGCGCGGAAAGGTCGCCGTGATTGCCGGTTCGCTGGCGTTGCTCGACCATGCGGAGCGATACTTCGGATTCAATCAGGTCATCGCCGGTGAGTATCCGGACCTCGAGGTGCTTCCGGTTTGCGAGGGGCGCGACGACAATTGCCGCAACCGGGCACTGGCGGCGCAGCTGCTGGCAGAACACCCCGATCTCGTCGGTCTCTACAATGCCGGAGCCGGCAACGAGGGTGTGGCCGAAGTGCTGGTGGGCTCGGGCCGCGCCGGGGACATCGTCTGGATTGCGCATGAACTCAACCCCGAGACCCGCCGCCTTCTGGTCTGCGGGGTCGCCGATGCGATCATCAGCCAGGATGCCGGCCATGAGGCGCGTTCAGCGGCGCGGATGCTGCTGGCGCGCTGTTCAGGCGAAGCGGTCATTCCCGAGCAGGAGGTGATCCGTATCGAGGTCTTTCTTCGTGACAACATGCCTTGAATGCGAGAGCATCAGGCATGACAAGGAAACAGCTGCAACCCGGAGGATGGGGCAATCTTGCCCGTCTCTATTTGGATCAGATTTGATGCGGAATGGTCCGAACAGACCGCTTGCAGTTGATTGGAGAGCATTGTGGGGGCAATTTGCGCACGATATGGCCCCAACGGCGAGATTGGCCGTATTCGTCATTAACATCAATGGCTGGCTGGGGCGCCAGGATTCGAACCTGGGAATGGCGGCATCAAAAGCCGCTGCCTTACCGCTTGGCGACGCCCCAACTGAGGTGAGCCATAACTGCTTCGCAAGCGCAGGGCAACGCCCCGGCGAGACCTTCCTCCAGATTCTGGTCAGTCACTGTTGAGGCGGGGTTGAACCGGTTGTATCGTTCCGGAACTCAAAAATCTTCCTGAAGATGCCTGGTGTCACGGCCGAGAGCGGATTGACCGTGACATTGGGGTCGCTGGCACGTCCTGAAACGCCGAAGGTGACCGCCAGCAGACCTTCGTTGCGCCCGCCGCCCAGAATGGCGCCCACGACCGGGATTTGGGCAAAGGCATTGTTCAGGCCATAGGCCGGGATGAAGGTGCCGGACAGACTGATCCGGTCACGCACGAAATCAACGATACCGTTGAAGGTCAGGCCGATCTGCGGGCCGAAGATCACCGCTTCCTTGATCGTCGTTTCGGCCCCATCGCGGCTGAAGTCGATACGCATCTTGGTGAAGCGGGTGTCTGCGGAAATCTGCCTTGCCTGATCGGGAACGCTTTCCGTCACGAGCCTGCGGATTGCAGGCTCGTTCCGCAATGAAAAATCCTTGGCGATGAGGTATCCCGCCATGCGTCTGCCCGACGGAACAATCTGTCCCGAAAGGCTGCCGCCCTGCATGCGGGAATAGATATCGAGATAGCGCAGCAAGGCGCCGGCGTCATCACTTTCCACCGTCACAGGCGGTGGCGCATCGCCATTGCCCTTTCCGCTGAAAGAGACCGGCTTTCCATTAAGTTTCCCGCTGACCGAAACCTGTCGGGGCACGCCATTGCGCCCGAGCATGCGGATTTCAGCGCCTGTCAGTACTTCGCCGCCGTTGCCGGAGAGAAGCGTGGCGCGAATATCCAGATCCAGATCGCCCTTTTCTGCGTCGGCCCGGGGCGGAGCATTCTGGTTCATGGTGCGCAGAAACGGCCTTGCATCGAGATTGTTTCCCCGGATCGCAACCTTTGCTCCATTGCCCTGACGGTCGAAATCAAGCCTCACATTGTCACCGGGAGAGAGTCTGAACAATGAGAAGCGTGCCGAAATCGGCGAGCCATCCATCAAGACTTCGGCCTGTCCGCGGAAAGACGATGCGCCACTGTCGAGTGCCAGGTTTTCGATCATGAAACCGCCGCCGCTGCGTTCTGAGGCCTTGAAGCTGAGTTTCCCTGCTCGCCCTGCAGGCTTCTGGAAACCGGGGAGCAGGCCATCGATTGTGGCTCTCGCCAGATCGACCTCGATGGCTGCTGTCCATTTTGCTCCTGATTCTTGCAGCGTCTTTATCTTAACCGGAAGAGGACCTGTCAGACGTGCTCCCAGATTGACGCCGCGACGGCGCAGGGCAGCATCGTCGAGAGTCAGGCCCACGACAGCACCGAAACTGCGGTCTGCTGCGTCATTCTCAAGCGTCAGGCTCACCGGGATGCCTTGCCAGCGTCCTTCACCCTTGATCTC
>CAXTUM010000057.1:0-9535 GCA_964247205.1 uncultured Beijerinckiaceae bacterium | reverse complement strand
GCCGCCGCCGAGGCGATGACCGGCGCGATCTTGACCGTACCCCCCGGTTCTACGACGAAGGCGCCACCGGTGCGCCCAACGGGAATGGCGCCCAGAAGATCCGAGAAACGATCCATGCCAATGAAGACGGATAGAGGCCTGTGCACCTGCGACGCCCCGCTATAGGCAACAGCCCGAAGTCCGGTTGCAGGGTCAGCCGCAACCTCGCGCCAGCCCAACGCCGACTGTGGCTCTCTCGGCCGGTCGCTGCCAGCCACCGATGTGACAATCGTCTCGCCACCCCCGTTTCTTGTGGCCATGACAAGACCGGTAGCCCCGTCGTCAAAAGTCAGGGCTGACGGGACCTGCGTTGCCGCAAGAGCCGCGCCGAGAGCACGCGATATCGCTGCTTGCGTTGGCTCGGTATCGAGCAACGACGCTGCCACACGGTGCGCGGCCTCCGCTGACGAAACACGCTCCCACCACTCGCGGCGAACAGTCGAGGATATCTGCTGGCTCAGGGCATCGACGAGTTCAAGGCTGGATTCGCGCGCTGTGCGCCACCAGACCCATTGCAACGGCAGAGCGGTGAGCAGCGTTCCACCAAGCACCAGCAACGTCACTGCTGTTTTCAGGCGCACGGCTCGTCTTCCTTGTTTTATACGCTGAACGCCGAAGTCCGGATGGACACTTGCTGGCTCCGCTTCCGGAGCCTGTTCAATCAAAGATACTCTCCACGAACATCAACACTCGAACGCACGTTAATGTCATCAAAATGTGTATCGAGCCAGAGGGCCGTTGCCTCGCGGCCAAGATCACGCAGATGGGTCAGGAAATCCCAGTCGGTATTGAATTTGCTCGCCACCGAAAATGCGCTCATTACATCGTCGGAACGAATGGCATGCATCAAGACGTGGCTCAGTCGATCCTTCATCTCCGGCCTTATCCAGTCGTCGTCGATCAATTTCGAGACGAACGCAATGGCGCGCATTTCGCGCATGAGGGAAGAATTGAAGCTGATTTCGTTGACCCGGTTCATGATATCCGCAGACCGCTTCGGCAACTCCTCACGGACGATCGGATTGATATGAACAATCAGGATGTCTGACGAACCGGAATCATAGATCAGCGGATAAATCGCGGGATTGCCGATGAAGCCACCATCCCAGTAGTGCTCTCCGTCCACCTCGACCGCCTGAAAAACCAGCGGCAGGCAGGCTGATGCGAGAACTGCCTCGGGTGAAATCTCCTCGTTCTTGAAGATGCGCGGCTTGCCTGTACGGACACTCGTTGCGCAAAGGCGGATCTTCGTCGTGGCGGATTTCCGCAGCTCATCGAAGTCGACAGTGTCAGTGAGCAACGTCTTCAGAGGGTTCAAGTTGAGCGGATTGAATTCATAGGGCGACATCATGTGCGTCATCATTTCGAATGCGCGGTAGGCGATTGGCTCGGGGTTCATTCCAAAGGCGCGAAGCCAGGCGTCAATCGGTGTCGACTGTACGGGCGACGACATCTTTCCAGCATCGCTGGTTCTGCGCCAGAAAAGCTCCAGGCATTCGCGCGCTCCGTCGCGCCCCCCTTTCATGAAGCCATAGGCGAAGACCGTTGCATTCATGGCGCCTGCGCTGGTTGCAGACATCGCCTCGACATCAACCCTGCCATCTTCCATCAGCTTGTCGAGCACCCCCCATCCGAATGCGCCATGAGCACCGCCGCCCTGCAAGGCGATATTGATCTTCTTGGTCACGATGGCCTGTGGTTCGAACGCATTGGATGAAATGACCCTGGCTCTGATGTTGTTCTGACGATTCATGATGCTACCTTCCTGTTTCTGCGGCGTTGCGCAGTGGCTGGAGCAGCGAAGGCCCCTGATCGCAAACTGGATTGAAAGATTCACGAACGGAAATGCCAATTGCCTTCAAAGTCCATAGCAGCGGCCTATGCGGCGCATGTCAGTGCCGCAGACGTGACAATAGCGGGTCGCTATCGTCTCGGAAGGGAGTTCGTATTTTAACATCCAAGCATGTTTGATTATTCCCTCATGGCGAGTGGTGGCGTTTATCCGCCACTGTCACCAGGAGGATCAAACATGGATTACATGCACCACTTTGCCCTACGGCGAGTGCTGACCGCCGTCACGCTTGCAGGCATGACTGTATTCGCGGCTGGTCAGGCGCAGGCCGGCGAATGTCCGGCAGACAAGATGCTCAAAACCCCGAGCAAGCTTGAGGATGTTGCGGAAAAGCATCTGAAGCGCGAAACACTGGCAGTCATTCCACTCAAGGGCTGGCGCGGCGTCGGCGATCTTTTGCTGCGGACACGGCGTCTGACCATCGGGCCCGGCGGCTTCGTGCCGACGCACTACCACAACGACCGCCCGTCGATCGTCTATATCGTCAAGGGCGAAATCGTCGAGCACAGCAACTCTTGCTCCGTTCCAATCGTCCACCGGGCGGGTGAATGGACGCCGGAATTCGGCGATTTTCATGGCCACTGGTGGGAAAACAAGTCCAACAGTGAAGTGGTCCTGACATCGTCGGATGTCATCCCGCCAGACCAGCAAGACATGCCCATGTGAGCGATTGACAAGCTTGAGGTCTGGCGGGCGATGGATAGACCAAACCCGCCAGACTTCTCACGCATCAACAATCGTCATGGAACCTTGAACAACGGAATGACCGAAATGATAACGAACACGACGGGGGCCACTGCCCTGAAGATTCCTGCGATTCCTTCGCTTGTCAGCCTCTGCAAACTGTTCGCTGGTGGATTTGTCGGCCTGTTGATCTGGGAGATCTGGGCGCGTGTCTTGACGAAAATGGTGCTGGGATATCCCCTGCAACCGGCCGGACTTATTGACGCGCTGTTCCAGCACAACCTTGGCATCAGTGTGCCGTGGCTGGTGCGCGAGGCGCTGCATTACATCGTCGGTATCGTCGGCTATCCCGTGGCCTATTACGTGATCTCCCGTGCCATTCCGAGATATGGCCTCGTGCTTGACGTGACCGTCTGGCTGACCTTTGCAGCAGGCATCGCTGTGGCAGCCGTCACCGGGCACGGGCAGGGCTTTCATGTGATTTTTTTGACCATTGTCACAGCGCTGATTGCATCGCGATTCTTCAATCCTCGCCGCGATATCGCCGATGCCCTGTCATGGGGCACATTCACTTGGCTCAACGCCCTGGGCATTTTCGCACCTCTTGGCGGCCTGTCTTTCTATTTGCTCGGCGAAGGCGGCCAACTTTCATTCATGAGCTTCGCGGGTCATGTGATTTACGGTGCCGTTGCAGCATATATCTTTGAGAAATGGGATCAGGCCGCTCCAAAGGCTGCTCTCTGATGCCGCAAGCCCTTTCGCCAGACCAGCCAGAAAGAAAGGATTTTCATGGAACCTACCCAGGCCGTTAAGCCGGGTCATCGCGTGAAGCCGCGGATCGTGATCGTTGGTGCTGGTTTCGCCGGTCTTTCTGCAGCCCAAGGATTGTTGCGGGCTGACGCCGACATTGTTGTGATCGACAAGCAGAACCACCACCTTTTTCAGCCGCTGCTCTATCAGGTGGCGACCGCCGGGCTATCACCGGCCGATATTGCGTCGCCCATCCGGTCGATTCTGCGGTCGCAGGACAATGCCGAGGTTATTCTCGCTGAAGTGACCAGGATCGATCTCGGTAGTCGAGCCGTCGTTACAGTTGATCGGCGCATCGGTTACGATACGCTGATCATCGCAACGGGAGCGAGCCACGCTTATTTCGGACGCGACGAGTGGGCGGCATTCGCTCCCGGCCTCAAGACAATTGATGATGCTACGGCGCTGCGCCACAAGATCCTGATCGCCTTCGAGATGGCGGAAGCCGAGCCTGACGCCGACGAGCGCCGCCGCCTCCAGACCTTCGTGGTGGTTGGCGGCGGACCAACGGGCGTCGAAATGGCGGGAGCCATCGCGGAACTTGCCAAACGCACCATGGCGGCTGATTTCCGGCATATCGATCCGCGTAAGACTCGTGTCGTCCTGATCGAGAGTGGGAAGCAATTGCTGGCCGCTTTTGATCCGGCACTTTCGGAAAAGGCACGCCAAGCGCTTGAGACCATCGGCGTCGATGTCCGTCTGGGACGTCCTGTCATTGGCTGCGACAGTGATGGCGTATCGTTCAGTGATACCCGTATCGAAAGCCGCACCATTGTCTGGGCCGCAGGTGTTGAAGCCTCTCCGGCCGGGCGGTGGCTGGCGGCAGAAACCGATCGCGCGGGCCGCGTGAAAGTTGCGCCGGATCTGACGTTGCCAGGCCATCCCGAGGTCTTCGTGATCGGTGATACTGCTTACACCCTTCGTACCGATGGCAAGCCGTTGCCGGGCATTGCACCCGTCGCCAAACAGCAGGGTCAGTATGTTGCAAGGCGCATCATGGCGCGTCTTGGCGGGACACGCCAGCCGGATTTCAGTTACAAGGACAGTGGCACGATGGCGACGATAGGGCGCAAAAGCGCAGTTGCTCATATCGGGCGGTTGCGCCTGTCAGGCTGGCTGGCCTGGCTGATCTGGTGCGTGGCCCATGTATATTTCCTGATCGGCTTCAGGAACCGGTTCGTCGTCGCCACCAGCTGGATGTGGAACTACCTGACCTTCCACCGTGGCGCGCGGCTGATCACGGGTTTGCGCGGCCGTCAGCCCAGGTCGTAGTCCGGCAGTTCCGCCGCTCGCTTGCGCGCCAGCGCCTTCTTGCCCAGCCATTCCGCCGCCATGACTTCGCGGACCAGCGCCCCCACTGCAGGCGAATGCGGGCGCCCGCGCACTGTCGCCAGATGGATTTTCCGCCACACCGTGGGATCTGCCAGCGGACGGGCGACGACACCTGCGTGGTGAATGCTGCTACCTGGCATGCAGGCATAACCAAAACCGGCAGCCGCCATCTCGACGATCCAGTCATCCCGCTCGCTTCGGCAGACAGTCTCGTCGTTGAAACCTAGATCATCGAACATTTGGCCGATCCGGGCGGCGATTTCGCAATTGATGCGTTCGAGATAGCGTTCGCCATTGAGGTCCTGAATGAGGATTTCGTCCTGCTGCGCCAGCCGGTGGGTGAGCGAAACAACAATCTTCATTTGTTCCTTGAAAACCGGCTGTAGGTGCATGCGGTCATCAGACTTGTCTTCCATGCAAACAATTGCGGCATCGAGCCCGCCTTGCAGAAGACGATCAACGAGTTGGGGTGCAGCATCGTCGAGAATTTCGATCTTGATACCGGGATGATTGATGTTCATCGCCTTGAGCGTCCCTACCATCACTTCAGGCGTGATGGTGCACATGACGCCGAGCCTCAACGTCGTCTGTTTCAGTCCCGTAACCCGATCAGCAAGACCTTTGGTTGCCTGCGCCATCTGCCACATCTGCTGGAGATGCGGCTGCATTACACGGCCAAGCTCGGTCATATGGGTGTTCGCGCGCTCGCGATGGAAAAGCGCGCCGCCAAGCTCTTCCTCCAGCAGCCGGATAGCACGTGTCATGGACGGCTGGGCAACGTTGCATCTCTCGGCCGCACGGGTGAAATTAAGGTCTTCCGCAGCAGCCAGAAAATAACGGATCTGATGCATTTCCATTGAGAAGTTTCCTGATGCTCCGGCAGACCAGGCAAGTCCCGTACGCCAGATGTTAGAGCTAAAATTCCATATGTGTGAAAAGCCTGCCTGCAAAGGAGTGTTAACCCGAACGCCAGTCTACGAGGTGAAGACTGCGGAGGGCTGCCGAGGCAGATAGTCCGTCAGATTTGCTGCCTGCCGCGCGGCAATGGCTTTCTGACCCAGCCAGTTCGCCCGCATCACTTCATGCACGAGCGCGCCAACAGCCGGCGAATGCGGTCTTCCGCGCACGGTCACCAGATTAACCTCGCGCCAGAATTCCGGGGCGATCAACGGGCGGGCGATGATGCCGGGATGCGCAATGCAGCTTGCAGGCATGAAGCCATAACCGAGCCCTGCAGCCACCATGGCGAGAATCCAGTCGTCTCGTTCGCTGCGATAGACTGTCTTGGAAGAAACGCCCTGTTCTGCCAAATGCGGAGCCAAGTGTCCGATGAACTCGCAATTCACCCGATTGAGATAATTCAGACCGTCGAGATCCTTGACCCGCACGGCATTGTTCGAAGCCAGGCTATGATCCCTCTTCAGAACGATCATCATCTGCTCCCGAAACAATGGCATCAGATGAGTCCGCTCGTCGGCCAAGGCTCCCATGGCGCAATACAGCGCCACTTCCAGATCACCGGCCATCAACCGGCCATGCAAGTCTCTGGCACTGGCGTCTACAATCTCCAGATCGACGTCGGGATGATGGAATTGAAAGTTGACGAACAGTTCGATCAGTTGATCAGGCGCAATGGTGCACATCACCCCCAGCCGGAGCTTTGTTCGTGTCAGCTTCCCGAATCCTTCGGCGAGAGTCTTTGTCGCCTGTGTCTGTGACCACACCTGCGCGAGATGCGGCATGACCATGCGCCCAAGTTCAGACAGATGCGTGTTGGCACGCTCGCGGTGAAACAGGACTCCGCCCAATTCCTCCTCAAGCAACTTGATGGCCCGGGTCAGCGAGGGCTGCGCAACATGGCACTTCTCGGCGGCCCGCGTGAAGTTCAACTCGTCGGCCACCGCGAGGAAGTACCTGACCTGATGCATCTCCATAGCGATACCCTATCGACGCGAAAGCAACGCGATATTTCACACGTCGGGTCTGGAAGTCCACACTCTACACGCAGGATTGATGGATTTACGCCATAGCCTGGGGAACCGAACGGGAAACTGCATCCGATGTATCAATGCGGTTGCAGAGAGGAAAATTGATCCATGAATGATGCTGCGAAGAAGACCGTTGCGACTGACGTGCAATCACTCAAGGGCAAGGTGGCACTGATCACCGGCTCCACGAGCGGAATCGGCCTGGGCATTGCGAAGGCTCTTGCTGCGGCAGGAGCGGAGATTGTTCTCAACGGATTCGGCGATCCGGCGGCCATTACAACCCTTCAGGAGGAGTTTGCGCGCGACTATGGCCAAACTGCGGGGTTCTCAGGTGCTGACATGTCGAAGCCGGACGACATCGCCGCGATGATCGAGATGGTGCTGTCCCGCCACAATCGCCTTGATATCCTGGTGAACAATGCTGGCATCCAGCATGTGGCGCCTCTGGAACAGTTTCCGCCCCAGAAATGGGATCAGATTATCGCTATCAATCTGTCCTCTGCCTTTCACACCACGCGCCTCTCCCTGCCCGCTATGCGCAAGGAGGGATTCGGCCGCATTATCAATGTGGCATCCGCCCACGGGCTGGTCGCATCCCCCTTCAAATCAGCCTATGTTGCCGCAAAACACGGCGTGATTGGCTTGACAAAAACGACAGCCCTGGAAACTGCCGAAAGCAACATCACCTGCAACGCGATCTGTCCTGGTTACGTCTGGACGCCATTGGTCGAACAGCAGATCGAAGGGCAGGCAAAGGCCCATGGCTTGCCGCGCGAGCAGGTGATCCGCGAGGTGTTGCTGGCCCAGCAGCCGAACAAGCGCTTCGCTACAGTCGAGCAGATCGGTGCTCTCGCCGTGTTCCTGGCGGGCGAACAAGGGGCCTCGATGACGGGGACAGCCTTGCCGGTCGATGGCGGCTGGACCGCACACTGATTTCGTCGCACCAGATTGCACCGGAGGAGACAGCATGCCGCGAATTGGAATGGTCCTTTTTTTTGTCGTGAGCATGCTCACTGCAGCACCTGCACAATCCGATACCCGCAGCGACATCCTCGCCACCTATGCCCATTTCGCAGCCGCACAGAACGCGCGTGATCTGGTGCGCATCAAGGAAGTTTTGCTCGATTCTGCAGATTTTCTCTGGGTCAGTGACGGCAAATCCGTGTGGGGCCGCGACGCACTCATTGAGCGCATGAGCCGTTTTCAGACCCTCGAAATCTGGCGCGTCGAGCCTTTGGTCGATCGCTCAAGGGTCGTGGAGGTTGCTCCAGATGTCGCCTATCTGCATATGCCGCTCGATCTCCATCTGGGAACAAAGAGCGCGCCTTCCGTGACCCGCTTTCTTGTCAGCATTCTCTACCGCAAGACCGCAGAAGGATGGCGGATTGCCGCTCTGTTCACCACGCTCGATAATCCTTGATAATTGGCCAGGATATGTCGAGGCCAATAAGCGATACCGGCGAGCAATCAGACCATCTTGAGGTACCAATCCCCCAATTGCAGATGCTACTTCAAAACGAAGGATTACAACCATGTCCTGACTTGACTCGCGCAGGCGCAGTGTCCTGGCATATCCTCGCTCCAAGAGGATCTTGATATGAAGTTTGTAGCTATGCCGGTGATGGGGCTCGGGAGGCTCACGACCGGTTGCTATGCTGTTGCCGGGTGGGTCGCAGCCATCGTCATCCTATTTGCAGAGGAAGCTTTCGCCGAAGCTCCCGCTGGCATGCAATCCTCGCAAACGGTTATTGCCCGCTTGTCGATCATCTTCAATTCTTTCTGGGCTGCTCTGGCGCCGGTCATGGCATCGTTCGGTTCAATCCCCGTGGAGCTTGTGGCGTCAACCCGGAATATTCTAGCATCGTCTACAACCCAGGGGAGAGGCGAACTACTGATCGGTATCATCACTCTTTTCGTGATGATGGCGCTGCCGGGGTTGTGGGGCAAGCTGCTGCGGGAGCGGTGGGGCTGTCAGAGATCGGATGCATTCGAGCTTGTTTGGCAACGGTTCGCCCTCGACTGCGGCCTTACGGTGGCGGTGGCAATTGTCGCCATTCTGATCAACGAACTGGTTTCTGAGCACAAGACGCTGGCGGGTGGTCTCGCGGCAGCGCTGGTTGATTTTGGATTCCGATTTTTCGTTGCAATGATGGTTCTGGCGATACTGTCGCGACCACGGGAAGTTGCCATCAGACTGCTTCCCGGCGGTGATGCCACGGTTTCCGGCATCACTGTGAGGCTCGGCGTTGCGTTTGCCCTGGCGATTGGCTTTACAGCGGTTATCCCTTCGCTGCTTCAGGCGGGGATGAACTGGCCAACGGGGCAGGCGTTTGCGATTGTTGTCGGAACGTTCGCTGCTCTCTTTGGATATAAGGCGGCGGATCGATACCTTGCCGGATTGCCGGATGTTTCATCGCACTGGCAAAAGGCAAAAATTGCTGCTGCGGCGCTGTTTTGGATATGCTGGTGCTACGGCGTTATCAGGCTGGATTTCCCGTTTTTCGAAGTAACCGTCGCATTCGGAACCATCCTGACAATCAGTTTTGTGATCGACCGCGTGATGGTGAAGGCCACTAAAACGTCGGAGACAATCGAGGATTCCAAAAAACGGACATTATTGATGGCCGTCAGCAAGGGGTTGCGGCGCACAAGCCACGTCATTGCCTTTATGGTACTGTGCATCGTCATTGCGCGCTGGGGCGCAGCGGCTTTCGAAGGAACAGTCCGCGAAGCACGATGGACTGCGGCAGAGGGCGCTGTCGGCCAAGCCGCTCTGGTGGTCTGCCTTGGTTATTGCCTGTTTGAACTCATCTCCATCTGGATAAAATCA
>CAXTUM010000056.1:0-9598 GCA_964247205.1 uncultured Beijerinckiaceae bacterium | reverse complement strand
CGTGCCTGTCGCCGTCTCGATGGCGGCGGCGTCACTGGCCTATCTCGCGGTTCATGGCGGCGCGCCAGATGTGATCGTGGCGCAACGCATGATCGCGGGCGTCGAAAGCTTCCCGCTGCTCGCGGTGCCATTCTTCATCCTCGCGGGCAATCTCATGAACATCGCGGGCGTAACAGGCCGGATTTACGCTTTTGCGGTTGATCTCGTGGGCTGGATGCGGGGTGGACTGGCGCAGGTCAACATCATCGGCTCGGTGATCTTCTCCGGCATGTCAGGCACGGCTATCGCGGATGCGGCGGGCATCGGCACCATCGAGATCAAGGCGATGAAGGACCACGGCTATCCCATCGAGGTGGCGGTCGGCGTCACAGCCGCGTCGGCGACGCTGGGGCCGATTATCCCGCCGTCGCTGCCTTTCGTGATCTACGGCATGATGGCCAATGTCTCGATCGGCTCGCTGTTCCTGGGCGGCGTGATCCCCGGCGTCCTGATGACGGTGTTCATGATGATCACCGTGATGATCTTCGCCCGCATCTATGGCTGGGGCTCGGATGCGCCTTTCGATCTGCGGCGGATCGGCAATGCTTGCGTCGAGGTTGTCGTCGTTTTTGCCTTTCCCCTCGCGGTCTATCTGATGGAGAAAGCGGGCGTGGCACAGAATGCGGCGATCTTCCTGTCGCTGGGCGTCGTGCTACTGCTCGATTACATTCTCAAATTCTCCGCTGTGATGGCGCTGATGACGCCGGTGATCCTCATCGGCGGCATGACCTTGGGCTGGTTCACGCCGACGGAAGCGGCCGTTGCCGCGGTGATGTGGTCCTTGTTCCTCGGCCTTGTGCGTTATCGCTCGATGACCATGAAATCGCTGGCCAAGGCCACGTTCGACACCATCGAGACGACGGCATCGGTGCTGTTCATCGTCACGGCAGCTTCGATATTCGCCTGGCTGCTGACGGTCAGTCAGGCGGCGGCGGCGTTCTCCAACCTGATCTTTTCGATCACCGAGACCAAATGGGTGTTCCTGATCCTCGTCAACCTGCTGATGCTCTTCGTCGGGTGCTTTCTCGACACCATCGCGGCCATCACCATCCTGGTGCCCATCCTGCTGCCCATCGTGCTGAAGCTGGGCATCGACCCGATCCACTTCGGCCTGATCATGACGCTGAACCTGATGATCGGGCTGCTGCACCCGCCGCTGGGCATGGTGTTGTTCGTGCTGTCCAGGGTGGCGCAGCTCTCGGTCGAGCGCACGACGATGGCGATCCTGCCGTGGCTGGCGCCGCTGTTCGCGGCATTGATCGCCATCACCTTCATTCCCGAGATCACATTATGGCTGCCCCGGTTCATGGGGATGATCCGGTAGGATTCAAACGTCCCCCGCACCGGGCAAAACAGCGCGCGCCGTCGGGCGTTCGGTGCGGTACTCGCCATTCGCCACCGCGACGAAGGCGATGCAGGTCGTGGCAATCGCAGTGACCCACCAGGTCTGGGATGTGCCAAGCCCCATGACGGCCAGCGCGAAGGCAAAGCCCGTGCAGCCCAGTGCAAAGGGTCCCATCGCGCGCCCAAGCCGGGCAATCCTGAGGGCGGCCATAGACATCCCGGCCGTGAAGGCCAAAGCGCCCAGAAGGCCCAGTTCATACCAGATCTCGAACAGCAGGCTGGTGGGAGCAGAGGTATCCAGCGCCTGATACAGGCGGTTGCGCAATGCCGTTTCCAGACCATATCCCGTGAGAAGCCGCGTAGGGTCGGCCATGATCACATCCGCCCAGACCTGCATGGTGCGGCCAAAGCTGCTGCCCTGATGGGTGAGAAGCGACAGACCGACGGCAATCAGCGGCGCGCCCATCACCAGAATGGTGATCGCGGTGATGAAGGCGACGGCAGAGCCCCTGAGGTTATTCATGGCGCCGCCCAGAAGAACGGCGCCGACGAGAAGAGCGGGCAGGATGGTCGTTCCCTGCAAGACGAGTCCGAGACAGCCGACCACGCCGGCGATGCCCATGGCGGCGACGCTGCGGCGCTTGATGGACAGCCATGTGACGGCAGGCCAGGCCATGAGTGAAATCAGGACCGTTGCACGTTCCATGACCACAGGATCGGACAGCGAAGGCTGCAGCACGGCTGTTGCCAATGCACAGAGCGCAGCAAAACCCACCCCGAGCGAGAGCAGATAGAGATTCGAAGCCCTCATCCGTTCGGGGAGGGCCATAATGGCTGCAATCGCTATTCCTGCAGAACCCACGACGCGAAACAGTCTTTCCGCTCCCGGCCCGGGATAAGGTGTCCAGGCCAGTGACATCGCCGACCACACCACCAGAAACAGTGCTGCGTAACCGACGGGACTGGAAAGAGCCTCCCTGATCCGCGACGCGGCATCGGTCCGGCCCTTCATCATCAGAGCGGCAGAGATGAGCACAAGGATGCCGATAGGTGCGATCACCACCAGGGCGCGGCGCGAGAACACGGCAGCGACGGGCAGCACGATGCACAGAATACCGAAGCCTATGCGAAACAGCAGCTGCGCCGCCTGTTGCGCCGGATCAACCGTTCTATGTCCTGTCACAATCGTCATCAGGCCCCAACCCGTTCACCTCATGGCTTTGTCACCATACATTGCATTGCAGCAACAGACTGTTGAAGCTTTGCAACACGCCCCGGCGAATTGTGATGGGCTGAAACGTGATATCCCGCTTGCGCTGGAGCCCGCCACAGGGGAAATCTGGCAGCATGCCAAGTCCCGAGATCAAGCCTGCCTCGCCATTTCCGTCCGTGGATGCCGTTCTCAACAGTGAAAACGGCGCACTGGCGACGGCACGCTTTGGCCGTGCTGCGGCAACAGCCATGGTGCGGGCAACACTCGACAGGTTCCGCGCCGCCCGCAGCGCCGATTCAACACCGTTGGCGGCGCAAGCCGTGGCGAAAGAGGCACTGGCGCGTCTGATCACGGCGGATACGCCTGGCCTGCGTTTTGTGTTCAACCTGACAGGCACGGTCCTGCATACCAATCTCGGGCGAGCAATCCTGCCAGAGGCGGCCATTGAAGCCGTCACGCAAGCCATGCGTCACGCGGTGAATCTCGAGTATGATATCGCAACAGGAAAACGCGGCGAGCGTGATGATCATGTACGCGGCCTGATCCGCGAACTGACCGGCGCCGAGGACTGCGCTGTCGTCAACAACAATGCCGCTGCCGTTCTGCTTGCGCTGTCCTCTCTCTCCCAGGGCAAGGAAACCATCGTTTCGCGGGGTGAACTGATCGAGATCGGCGGATCGTTCCGCATTCCCGACATCATGCGGCGCGCCGGAGCGAAGCTGTGCGAGGTCGGCACGACCAACCGCACCCATGCGGCGGATTACGAAGATGCCATTTCGTCGCGCACTGCCGCGATCATGAAGGTGCATACGTCCAACTACCGCGTGCAGGGTTTTACGGCGGAGGTGGAAGGCCCGGCATTGGCCGCCATTGCCCGCAAGCATGGCCTGCCGTTGATTGATGATCTGGGTTCGGGCACGCTGGTCGATCTCTCACGCTATGGCATGAGCCGCGAGCGCACCGTGCAGGATGCCCTGAAGGACGGTGCGGATCTTGTGACCTTCTCCGGTGACAAGCTTTTGGGCGGTCCACAGGTCGGCATCATCGCGGGGCGCCGCGATCTGGTGCAGCGCTGCGCGAAAAATGCTCTCAAGCGGGCGCTGAGGGTTGACAAGCTGCGGCTGGCAGCGCTGGAGGCCACGCTGAAGCTCTACCGCAATCCCGAGACGCTTCCGGAGCACCTGCCTGTCCTGCGGTTTTTCACCCGCAAGCGGGCTGATCTGCTCGAAATGGCCAAACAATTGCGGCCTGCCTTGCAGAATGCACTCGGGGCGCGCTGGATTGTTGATATCACAGAACTGTCAAGCCAGATCGGATCGGGTGCCCTGCCGCTGGAGACACTGCCGAGCGGTGGTCTTGCCATGACGCCCGTGAAGGGATCGCCGGGACGTGCGCTGGACGGGCTGGCAGAGCGCTTCCGCATGCTGCCGATGCCCGTGATCGGGCGGATCAGCGAAGGGCGCTTCCTGCTTGACCTGCGCTGCCTCGATGATGTGGACACCTTCATCAGCCAACTCAGTCATCTCGGATCAGCCCCGTGATCATCGGGACGGCGGGCCATATCGATCACGGCAAGACCAGCCTGGTGAAGGCCATCACCGGCGTCGATGCGGACCGGCTGAAGGAAGAGAAGGCGCGCGGCATCACCATCGATCTCGGCTTTGCCTACTGGCCTCAGGAAGACGGCAGCAGCATCGGCTTTGTCGATGTTCCCGGACACGAGGGGTATGTCCACAACATGCTGGCGGGCGTCACGGGTGTATCTGCGCTGATGCTTGTTATTGCGGCAAACGAGGGCATCAAGCCGCAGACGCGGGAGCATCTGCTGATCGCCGATCTGCTGGGCATCCGGATCGGCCTCGTCGCAATGACCAAGGCCGATCTCGCGGATGCAGCGTTGCTGGAGCGGCGGCAGGGCGAGATCACCGAAATCCTTGCCGGTATTTCACAGCCGGACGTGCCGGTCATTGCGGTTTCAACCGTCACAGGAGAAGGATTGGCAGAGATCAAGGACGCTCTCCGCGCATTGGTTCAGCAGGAGACGGGCAGCAGCAAGGAACCATTCCGGCTCGCTGTGGACCGCGTATTCTCGGTTCAGGGTGCAGGCACCGTGGTGACGGGCGGAGTCCTGACCGGATGCATCAGCATCAATGACCGGCTCATGCTCTTGCCATCCGGTCGCGAGGTCCGCGTGCGGGGACTGCATGCCCAGAACCGGAAGGCGGAGCAGGCGTCGCCTGGAGTGCGCGTGGCAATCAATCTGGCAGGTGTGAGCGTTGAAGAAATCAGGCGCGGCGATGTGCTGACGGCAGTCGGCCTGCACCGGCAGACGCAACGCTTCGACGCCACTGTGCGCATGGCTGGTGGCGACACTAAGCCGCTCGCGATCTGGACTCCGGTCCATGTTCATTCCGGTACCGGCGCCTGGACGGCAAGGCTGGCGCCCCTGGAGCAGGAGTGCATTAAGCCGGGCACAACACAGCTTGCGCAGATCGTGCTGGACCGGCCTGCGGCTCTTCTGGTGGGCGACCGGTTCGTGATCCGCGATGCCTCGGCAAGGCGGACTATCGGCGGCGGGACAGTGCTGGATAATGATGCACCGGAACGCAACCGCCGCAGGCCTGAGCGGCTTGCCGCGCTTTCCGTCATCGCAAGCAAGGGAGCACTGAAAGCCCTGCCAGACCTGCTGGCGATGCCGCCACATGCCATCGATATCGAGACCTATGCCGCGTGCTCAGGTCTGCCCCCCGAAGCGTTCTATCCGGTCATGGCCCGCGAGAACCTGCTTGTTCTGGACGGGGAAACGCGCCGTTTTGTCTTCGCCCCGCCGCTGGTGCTGACAGTGTCACGCCGCATCGCCGAACGGCTGGCCGCCCACCACGAGCAGCATCCTGATCAGGCCGGATTGTCCATCGACCGGTTGCGGCTTGACCTGCCGGAGCGGCTGGCGGCGGACCCGTTTGCGGCCATCGCGGCACATCTCCTGCGGCGCGGGGAGATCGCGGCCAGCGGGTCATGGCTGCGCTTGCCCGGTCATGTTCCGCGCCTATCGACCGAGCATGAAGCGCTCTGGACACAAATCCAGCCGCTGCTGTCGAGAGAAGACCGCTTCAAGCCACCGCGTGTCAACGAACTGGCGGACCATCTGAAGCGGCGCGAGGATACCATCCGTGGCCTGATGAAGCGGCTGGCGCGGCGCGGCGATGTGGATGAGGTGGCGGAGGATCACTTCCTGCTGCGATCCGCCGTGGCTGAGCTTCTGGTCGTGGCGCGGGAGACGGAAGCGGCGGAACCGGACCGCTGGTTCAATGCAGCCGCGTTCCGCGACCGCATCGGGATTGGCCGCAGGATGGCGATCCTGATTCTGGAGTTCTTTGATCGCCACGGCGTGACAATCCGCAAGGGGGATTTGCGGCGGGTTGATGCCAGAAAAGCACGGAGTTTCGAGCCTCACCCCACCCTTGCATAAGTGCTCATGCCGCGCCGGTTCTCGTCCAGCTCCAGCCGCTGGTGCAGCGACGGCACGGCCCGATCAGCACAGTCATTGCGCGGGCAGGTCCGGCAGGAGACGCCGATCTTCGTGATGATCTGCGGATCATCAAGCGCCAGACCATCGGCATAGGCGATGTCGCCGGCATTCTGGACGTTGGTGCCAAGCCCGATGGCGAGCTGGCCGCCGGTCTGGAGAATGCCGGTGCGGCCGGTGCGGCGCCCGGCGGGGCGGATCGTGCGGGCCACGCAGAAGAAGCGCTGGCCATCGGGCATTTCGGACACCTGCACGCGCAGGGTCCCAGGCGTCGCAAACGCATCATAGACATTCCAGCGCGGGCAGGCCGAGCCGAAACGCGCCATCTGGATGCCCGAGGCCGAAAAACGCTTCGAGATATTGCCCGCGATATCGACGCGGATCAGATGGAACGGCAACCCTTCCTGACCCTTGCGGCGCAGGGTAGTGAGGCGGTGGCAGACCTGCTCGAAGGATTTGCCAAAGCGGTGCTGGAGCACGGTGAGATCGTAGCGGGTGGAGCGCGCGGCTTCGAGAAAGCGCTGGTATGGCGACATCACGGCGGAGGCGAAATAGCTGGCGAGCGCCGCACGGGCCAGTGAATCCGCCTCCGGAGTCGAGAATTTGCCACCGCCAATGAGCTGATCCAGCTCCTTGCGGAAACCCAGATAGGCGATCTGCACGCCAAGCTGGAAGGTGCGCGAGGAAATCGGCAGCAGTTCGGACAGCTCCAGCCTGCGCGTCAGCGGGTTGTAGCGGCGCATGGCTCCGTCCATTGCCTCGGCAGGCGCGATATCGACATCCACGGCGTAACGCGTCGCAAGCAGCTGCATCAGATCCTGCTGCAAGGTGTGGATCGCCAGGCCGTTGTCGACCCAAAGCTGCTCGGCGGCTTCCTCAAGATCGGGGAAGTGGTTCATGCGCTTTTGCAGGAACTCCGTCACCTCCTCGGATGGGATGGCGATGGAGCCTGCTTCGCCCGAATCATCCCCTGTGCTGAGAGTGCCGCCAGCGGCGGGGCCGCGCTTGTAGGCATTGTAGAGATCAAGCACGGCGCGGCCAAAGGCAGGGATGGTTGCGGCCACATCCTTGATGTCTGACGCCTTGACATCGGCGGCATCGAAGATCGGGTCCGAAAAGGCCTCCATCAGCGCCGCGTTTAGCCGCTCGTCGTCATCACCCGCCAGTGTGTTGAGGTCGATCTGGAACTTCTCGGCGAGCTTCAGCAGCACCCGCACCGTCACCGGGCGCTGGTTGCTTTCAAGCAGGTTGAGATAGCTGGCCGATATTTCCAGCGCCTCCGCCATCTGGATCTGGGTGAGGCGGCGGTCCTGCCGGAGACGGCGCAATTTGCCACCGATGCGAACTGATTTCATTTATTGACTAAATATCACAGATACTTTTTTGTCAATTGTAAATTTAATGACAATTTACATACGCATTTTCGAAAGCTCTTTCGAGGATTGCGTCTGCTGCACTGCACTCTTATCCTCTGGGTACTGTCAATTTTTGTAAACCATTTTCTGCAAACAAGGACCAAGCCATGACACTGACAACTGCAGCCGACCGCTTCAAGGGCATCAAGCGGGATTACACGCCCGCCGACGTCGAAAAGCTGCGCGGCTCCGTGAAGATCGAATACACGCTGGCCCGCATGGGCGCCAACCGTCTCTGGCAGTTGCTGCACGAGCGCCCGTTTGTGCGCACGCTGGGCGCACTCACAGGCAACCAGGCGATGCAGCAGGTGAAGGCAGGCCTGGAGGCGATCTATCTATCAGGCTGGCAGGTGGCTGCGGACGCCAACAATGCCGGACAGATGTATCCGGACCAGTCGCTCTATCCCGCTTCGTCGGTTCCTGACGTGGTCAAGCGCATCAACAACACCCTGCGCCGCGCCGACCAGATCGCCACGATGGAAGGCGACAGGTCCACCCACTGGTTCGCACCGATCATTGCCGATGCAGAGGCCGGCTTCGGCGGGCCGCTCAATGCATTCGAGCTGATGAAATCGATGATCGAGGCCGGTGCTGCCGGCGTCCATTTCGAAGATCAGCTGGCTTCCGAAAAGAAATGCGGCCATCTGGGCGGCAAGGTCCTGGTGCCGACCAAAACCTTCCAGCGCACGCTGAACGCGGCGCGCCTCGCTGCCGATGTCATGGATGTCCCGACGCTGGTCCTGGCCCGCACCGATGCGCATGCGGCCAACCTCATCACCTCGGATGTCGATGACTACGATCACCCGTGGATCGACCGCGACAGCCGCACCGACGAGGGCTTTTTCCGCCTCAAGCAGGGCAAGACCCATTCGGTCGGCCACGCCATCTCGCGCGGGCTGGCCTATGCGCCCTATGCCGACCTGATCTGGTGGGAGACATCCGAACCTGATCTGGGCGAAGCGCGCGAATTCGCGGAGGAGATGCACCGCCATCACCCGGGCAAGATGCTGGCCTACAACTGCTCACCGTCCTTCAACTGGCTGAAGAAGATGAGCATCGAGGAGGCCACGCGCTATCAGGAGAAGATCGGCGCGATGGGCTACAAGTTCCAGTTCGTCACACTGGCGGGTTTCCACTCGCTCAATCTCTCGATGTTCGAGCTGGCCAAGGGCTATTCCACCCGCGGCATGGGCGCCTATTCCGAGATGCAGCAGCGCGAATTCGCGGCGCAGGACAACGGCTTCACCGCCGTGCGTCACCAGCGTGAGGTCGGCACGGGGTATTTCGATGCCGTGTCGGTCGCGATCTCGGGCGGCAGGTCATCGACGACCGCGATGGCGGGCTCCACCGAGACCGAGCAGTTTCACGACAACCACAACGCGCCTGCCTCCAAGGGCATCGCGGCTGAATAACCCTCAATTCCAAGGAGAAACGACCATGACCAAGCAATTCTGGGTGATCGGCGGCGAATACAAAGACGCTGACTTCAACGAGATCGAGGAAGGCTCACACCGCACCTACGGACCGTTCTTCAGCTACGAGGACGCCAACGTTCAATGGAAGGCATGCTCCGAACGGAGCCGCAGCCAAGCCTATACACGCTACCAGATCGTGGCTTCGGCCCATAATCCGCAGCGGCCTTCCGCCCGGCAGAAGGCGGCAATGGCAGCCATAGGCATGGCGGCAACGCACTGAAGGAGCGCATCATATCCCCGTCGGTTTTCAGCCCCCAGCCCCTGCCGATGGTGATTCCTGACCGTGGCGAGCAGCGATGCTCCCACGGTCTTTTTCTTTTCAGCGACCGCCGCCGATCATCCGGCGCAGGACATCGTCCCGGTTGATGACGTGATGCTTCAGTGCAGCAAGCACGTGCAACAGCACCACCGCAAGCAAGGCCTTTGTGAGCCAGCCATGCCAGGTCTTCGCCAGCTTGTAGGTCTCGAGGTCACGCGGAACGATAGCGGGAAGTTCGAAGAGACCGAAGACTGATGTCGGCACAGGCAAGGGCGTGGCCGAAGCCATGGTCCAGCCGCTGAGCGCGACACCGGCAATCAGCAGATA
>CAXTUM010000055.1:0-9634 GCA_964247205.1 uncultured Beijerinckiaceae bacterium | reverse complement strand
ACGTGAATGTTACTGCGGCCTTGCAGCAGATCGAGACGCATCTGGCGAAAAATCCGGATGATGGGCGCGGACATGAGGTTGTCGGGCCGGTGTATCTGAAGCTAGGGCGTCATGCGGATGCCGCGCGGGCCTCTGCTGCAGCGCTTCGCCTGCTGGGCCCGACGGCGGATCGCCATGCCAGTCTTGGTGAAGCACTCGTTTTCGGGGGTAATGGCATCGTGACGGCGGAAGCACGGGCTGCCTTTGAAGCGGCGGTTGCTCTGGATGCAGTGCATATCAAGAGCCGGTTCTTTCTGGCGTTCGCGGCGCAGCAGGAGGGGGACAAGCCGAAGGCTGTCGCCCTGTTGTCAGCGCTGCGGAACGATCTGCCAGATGGGGAACTCAAGCTGGAGATTGACAAACAGCTGGCGGAGCTTGGTGTTGCGCCGAAATTAGGCGAGGTGATCGCAGCGCTTCCCGCCGATGACCAGTTGGCGGCGATCCGCTCCATGGTCGAGGGACTGGCGCAACGGCTGGCCAATAGCGGCGGTTCGGCGGAGGAATGGGCCCGGCTCATCCGGGCTCTGACCGTGCTGAAAGAGACGGACAGGGCGCGACTGATCCTTGCGGAGGCCCGGCAGAAATTCGCGGCCCAGCCCGATGATCTGCGCCGGATCGAAGACGCCGGGAAAGGGCTGTGATGACCCGCAAGCAGCGCCGTTTCACGCTTATTGCCGTTGCCGGTGTTGTGCTGGCGCTGGCCGCCGGGCTGGTGCTCTATGCGCTGCGCGACAATGTGGCGTTCTTCCGCTCGCCATCCGATGTGGCCGAGCTGAAGGTGCTGCCGGGCCAGCGGTTCCGGCTGGGCGGGCTGGTTGAGGGCGGCTCTGTCAACAAGGGCGTGGGAGAACGCGTGGCCTTTGCAGTGACCGACGGCAAGGCCACCGTGAAGGTGAGCTATCAGGGCATTCTGCCCGACCTGTTCCGGGAAGGGCAGGGCGTTGTCACCGAGGGCGTGATGCAGGCCGATGGCTCATTCCGCGCTGATACGGTGCTGGCCAAGCATGATGAGACATATATGCCGCGCGAGGTTGCGGATGCGCTGAAGAAACAGGGCCTGTGGAAGGAGGGGGCACCACCCCCGAAGACGCAATGACAGTCGAGATCGGTCACTTTGCGCTGGTGCTGGCGCTGGCGGTTTCCGCCGTGCAGCTTGTGCTGCCATGGCTTGGCGTGCGGCGCGGCGATGTCGTGCTGATGCGGCTGGCTGATCGCGCTGCCACCTTGCAATTCCTGCTCGTGGGTATTTCCTTTGCATGCCTCGCAGCGGCGTATCTCGGGTCTGATTTCTCGGTGCGGAATGTCTACGAGAATTCCCATTCGCTGATGCCGCCGGTCTACAAGTTCAGTGGCGTCTGGGGGAACCATGAGGGATCGCTGCTGCTCTGGGTGCTGATCCTGTCGCTATCAGGTGCGGCGGTTGCGGCGTTCGGGCAGGGCATTCCAGACCGGCTGAGGGCTCTAACACTGTCCGTGCAGGCCTCTGTGGCGGTGGCCTTTCTGCTGTTCATGCTGTTCACATCAAACCCGTTCGAGCGGCTGTTTCCGCCGCCGTTCGAGGGGCGCGATCTCAATCCGCTGCTGCAGGATTTCGGTTTGGCTGTGCATCCGCCGCTGCTTTATGTCGGCTATGTCGGGCTTTCGATTGCGTTCTCTTTTGCTGTCGCCGCGCTGATCGACGGGCGCGTCGATGCGGCCTGGGGGCGGTTTGCGAGGCCGTGGATTCTGGCGGCATGGATGTTCCTGACGCTGGGCATCGCGATGGGTTCTTACTGGGCCTATTATGAACTTGGCTGGGGTGGCTGGTGGTTCTGGGACCCTGTGGAGAATGCCTCGCTGATGCCGTGGCTGGCGGCGACTGCGCTGCTGCATTCCGTGATCGTCATGGAAAAGCGCGGTGCGCTGAAGGTGTGGACCATCCTGCTCGCCATCATCGCCTTTTCATTGTCGCTGCTGGGCACGTTCATCGTGCGCTCGGGCGTGCTGACCTCGGTGCATTCCTTCGCCAGTGATCCGGCGCGCGGCGTGGTGATCCTCGGTATCCTGTGCTTCTTCATAGGCGGCAGTCTGGCGCTGTTTGCGTGGCGCGCGCCTGTATTGCAGCAGGGCGGACTGTTCGCGCCAGTGAGTCGCGAGGGCGCGCTGGTGTTCAACAACCTGTTTCTCTCAGCCAGCTGTCTGGCTGTGCTGGTGGGGACGCTCTATCCGCTTGCGCTGGAGGCGTGGGATGGATCGAAAATTTCGGTGGGGCCGCCGTTCTTCAATCTGGTGTTCATCCCGCTCACCCTGCCGCTGGTGCTGGCCATGCCGTTTGGCCAGCAACTGTCGTGGAAGCGCGGTGATCTGGCCGCCGTCTCGCAACGGCTGCTGGTGGCGATGGGAGTCGGGATGGTCGGGATGGTGATCGCATTCGCCATGCGCGGCGGCGCGGTGGCGCTGGCTCCTGTCGGTATCGGGATCGGGCTGTTCGTGGTGGCAGGATCGATCAGCGAGATCGTGTCGCGTGCCAGCCGCGGCGGTGGTGGCATCGGCGTTGTGCTGCGCAAGGCGCTTGGCCTGCCCATATCAGCCTGGGGCGCTGCTATCGCGCATGCTGGTGTCGGTGTGATGATCCTGGGCGTGGCAGCCACGGCCTATGAGGTCGAGCGCATCGCCAATGTGCGGCCGGGCGAGGTGCTGAACCTCGGGACCTACGAGCTTGTCCTGAAGGACGTGCAGCGCCGCGACGGGCCGAACTATCGGGACACTGTCGCCGTGTTCGAGGTGCGCCGGGGCGGTGTGCTGGAGGATATCGCCGAACCTGCCAAGCGCATCTATCCAGCTAGACAGATGCCGACGACTGAGGTGGCGCGGATCACGCGCGGCTTCGGGCAGATCTACATTGCGCTGGGCGAGACGGGACCTGAGGGCGTCGTGCCGGTGCGGGCTTACTGGAAGCCGTTCGTGCTGTTCATCTGGCTGGGCGCGGTGCTGATGGCGCTGGGCGGCGGGTTGTCGCTGCTGGATCGGCGGATGCGCGTGGGTGCGCCGGTGCCGGCCAAGGCGGTGCGGGCGTGAGGGGGGCGTGGTATTGGCCCTGTGCGTCCGTATTTGCTGTTTTTCTTGCTCTGTCTTTCCCGGCCCACGCCGTTCAACCTGATGAAATCCTGAAAGACCCCACAGCCGAGTCCCGCGCCCGCAAGCTCTCGACCGAATTGCGCTGTCTCGTCTGCCAGAATGAATCCATCGATGATTCCAATGCGCCTCTGGCAAAGGACCTGCGCCTGCTGGTGCGCGAGCGGATCATGGCGGGTGACAGTGATGAGCAGGTGAAGGCGTTTCTGGTGCAGCGTTACGGCGAGTTTGTGCTGCTGCGCCCTCCAGTGTCGCTACGGACGCTGGCGCTCTACGGCGCTCCGTTTGCGGCGCTGGCGCTGGGCGGGCTGCTGATCTGGCGCAGGGCGCGGGTGAAAGCGGGGCCGGTTGCGGTGGCGGCGTTGTCGGAGGATGAGAAGGCGCGGCTGGATAAGGTGATTTCAGGGCGTTGAACGCCCATTACCAAACCGTAATCCACAATCCAGCCCCCTGAAATCTATCCCGCAGTAGTTTTGTCTCAACGATCAACGAGATGGCCTCCGGCTCCCCCTGTCGCCCCCTTCGCCGCGCTGTTTCCGAGACGCCATGACAGGCCGGGCTTTTCAACAAGCCCGGCCTGTCGTTTTTTTGAGGGTGGGCTATGCTGACGGCCATGAAGATTCTTGTTGTCGAAGACGATGCCGATGCGGCGGCCTATCTGGTCAAGGCTTTTGCCGAGGCCGGGCATGTAGCGGACCATGCGAAGGACGGCCTCACCGGTTATGGCATGGCGGAGGAGGGCGGATACGATTGCCTGATCGTCGACCGCATGCTGCCCAAGATGGATGGTCTGACCATGATCGGCGGCTTGCGCGAGCAGGGCCTCCAGACACCGGTGCTCATTCTCTCGGCGCTGGGGCAGGTGGATGACCGGGTGAAAGGCTTGCGGGCGGGCGGTGATGATTATCTGCCCAAGCCCTATGCCTTTTCCGAACTTCTGGCGCGGACCGAGATTCTGGCGCGCCGCAAGACCGCGCAGGCGGCGGATACATTCTATGCCGTGGCGGATCTCCGGCTGGACCGGCTGTCGCACAAGGTGACGCGCGGCGGCGAGGATATCCCCATGCAGCCCAGAGAGTTCCGTCTGCTCGAATATCTCATGCGAAACGCCGGCCGCGTGGTGACGCGCACCATGCTGCTCGAACAGGTGTGGGATTATCATTTCGACCCCGGCACCAACGTGATCGACGTGCATGTCTCGCGGCTGCGAGGCAAGATCGACAAGGGGCAGGCCAAGCCGCTTCTGCACACCGTGCGGGGCGCGGGATATGTGATCCGTGACGGGGCTTAGGCGGCTTGTCGGCACGACGGCGTTCAAGCTGTCGGTGATCTACATGCTGGCCTCGGCGATCTTCGCGGGCGGGCTGCTGCTGTATGTCGGCTGGAATGCGCGGCGGCTGATCGATGAACAGATCGGCCAGACGCTGACTGCGCAGATCAACGGACTGGCGGACCAGTACCGCATCGGCGGCATAAGGCGGCTGCAATCCATCATCGAGCGCCGGTCGCGGCAGCCAGGCTCCTATCTGCTGTTGCTGCAGGGCCCGCAGGGCGAGAGCCTCTCCGGCAATATCTCCGGCCTCGACCCGTCAGTCATGGCCAGCACTGTTCTGACCGAAACGACCTATCAGCGCTTCGAGGAGGTGGACGGCCAGACGCAGACATCCACGCGCGGCGCGCTGGTGCGGGTGTTCGTACTGCCTGGCAACAGCCGCCTGCTGGTGGGGCGCGACCTTGAGGAGCGCGAGCGGCTGAACGGGGTGCTGGGGCAGGCCATCCGTTTGCTGATCGGCGCACTGCTGGTGTTTGGCGGCCTTGGCGCTTTCGTGGTGGCGAGCCGGGCGCTGGCCCGGATGGATGCCATGACCGCGACCAGCCAAGTGATCATGGCGGGCGATCTCTCGGGGCGGTTGCCGGTTTCGGGCAGCGGCGATGAGCTGGATCGTCTGGCGGTCAGCCTCAATGCCATGCTGGTGCGCATCGGCGAGTTGATGCAGGGCATGAAGGAAGTGTCCGACAATATCGCCCATGACCTGAAGACGCCGCTTACCCGCCTGCGCAACAGCGCCGAACAGGCGTTACGCACGGGAGGATCGAAGGAGGAATACCGCGCTGCGCTGGAGCATACGATCGAGGAATCGGATGGCTTGATCAGGACATTCAATGCGCTGCTGCTGATCGCGCGCACCGAGGCGGGAGCGGGTTCGGATGCTTTCACGACCGTGGATGTCTCAGGACTTCTGGCGGATTTTGCCGAGATCTACGAACCTTCTGCGGAAGATTCCGGGGGCGTGCTGACGGCAAAGATCGAGCCGGGCCTGACGGTGCTGGGCAACCGCGAATTGCTGGGGCAGGTCGTGGCGAACCTCATCGACAACGCGTTGAAATACGGCCTTCCTCCGCAATCTGGCGCCACAGCCGAGATCACCCTTGCTGCCAGGCGGGAGGGTGACAGTCTTCTGATCCGCATCGCTGATCATGGTCCGGGGATTCCTGCGGACAAGCATGGCAAGGCTGTCGAGCGTTTCGGGCGCCTCGACGAAAGCCGCAACAAGCCGGGGTCAGGACTTGGCCTCAGCCTCGTGTCGGCGGTTGCGCATTTGCACAAGGGGCGGCTGGTGCTGGGGAATAATCATCCCGGGCTTGCTGTGACGCTGGAGTTTCCTCTGCTACCAGTGGGTTCATGACAGGGCTTGCCTTTTCCCAAACGATGCGCGGGCGCATTGGCGCCGCACCGCTTTTGCCTGCGAAAGTTGATGCGCTGAAGTTGTGCCGCACGAAGCTGATCGATCTGCTGGATGACTTGGGGGCGGCTGGTTGTCTGGGTCATTTCTGCGAGAGTGAACAGAGAACGCGTGATCTGATCGCCGGAATCATTGCCCATTCGCCATTCCTTACGCGCATCATGCGCCGACACCCGGACTGGCTGATCGAGACGCTGGACAATGATCCGGATGCTGAACTGGCGGAAATCCTTTCGCATGTCTGGACTGAATGTGAGCGTGCGGATTCACTCGCGAGTGCGATGGCGCATCTCAGGGCGATCCGCCTGCGCGTGGCTTTGCATGTTGCGCTCGCCGATCTGTCCGGACTGTGGAGCGTCGACCGCGTGGTCGAGGCGCTGACGCAGTTTGCGGATTCGGCAGTCGATGTGGCGCTGCGGCTGGCGTTGCGGGAGGCTGCTGTGGCGGAGCGGCTGATCGAGAACCTGTTCGATGCGCCTGAGTTCTCTGGCATCACCGTGCTGGCCATGGGCAAGCATGGCGCGCATGAACTGAATTACTCCAGCGATATCGATCTCATCGTGCTGTTTGATCCTGCGCTTGTTCCAGTCGCAGAAGGGCGCGAGCCGCTCGACGTCGTGGTGCGCATCATCAAGGACCTCGTTAAGGTGCTGCATGAACAGACCGGCGGCGGTTATGTCTTTCGCACCGATCTCCGGTTGCGACCTGATCCCGCATCGACCCCGATCGCCGTGCCGGTCGACCGGGCCATCAGCTATTACCAGACCGTCGGCCAGAACTGGGAGCGCGCGGCGCTGATCAAGGCGCGGCCTGTCGCGGGTGATCCGGTTTTGGGCACGGCGTTCCTGAAGGAACTGACGCCTTTCATCTGGCGGCGCTATTTTGATTATGCCTCCATTGCCGACATCCATGCAATGAAGCGGCAGATCCATGCCCACAAGGGCGGCGAGGTCATCGCCATCGAGGGGCATGACGTAAAGCTCGGACGCGGGGGTATCCGCGAGATCGAGTTCTTCGTTCAGACGCAGCAACTGGTGTTCGGCGGGCGCAAGCCAGTGCTGCGCGGGCAGCAGACACTGGCGATGCTGGAATTGCTTCGTGACGCAGGCTGGATCGGCGACGACGCTGTGAGTGAGCTTCAGGCAGCCTACCGGTTCCTGCGGATGGTCGAGCACCGGCTGCAGATGGTGGAGGACCAGCAGACGCAGCGGCTTCCCGCTTCGAAAGCGGGTGTCGATGGCATTGCGCTGTTCTGCGGGCTGACGCCGCAGGTTTTCCGCAAGGTTCTCAAGCAGCATTTCCGCGCGGTCGAACGCCACTACGCGCGGCTGTTCGAGGATGCGCCAACCTTGTCTGCGGCCAAGGGCAGCCTCGTGTTCACGGGATCGCCCGATGATCCTGAAACCCTGAAGACGCTGAAACGCATGGGTTTCCAGCGGCCTGAAACTGCGGCGGAGACCGTGCGCGGCTGGCATTTCGGTCGCCGTCCGGCCATCGTCACGCCGCGCGCGCGCGAAGTGCTGACGGAACTGGTGCCTGCGCTTCTCGAAGCCTTCGGCAAGTCCAGCGATCCCGACGGGGCGCTGGCCGCTCTGGACAATGCGCTGCAGGGCATGCCGGCCGTGGTCGAGCTCTTCACCATCCTGCGGCAGAACACGGCCATGCGCGGGCTGTTCTGCGAAATCCTCGGCAACGCCCCGCGGCTGGCTGAGGTTGTTGTTCAACGGCCTCACGTGCTGGACGCGCTGATTGATCCTGAATTGTCGGAGCCTGCGTCGGAGCAGGTTCTGGTCAAGCGGTTCCATGAACGGCTTGATGGAATCGGGCCTATGGAGGATTTTCTCGATCTGACGCGCGACCTCGTCCGCGCTGAAGGCTTCATGGTTGGTGCGCGGCTTCTGTCGGGCATTGTTGATCCGCTGGATGCGGGCAGGGCGTATTCAGGCGTGGCCGCCGCAACCATTGATGTCTGCCTGAAGCGCTGCCGGGCGGAACTTGCCCAACGGCACGGCCAAGTGCCCGGAGCGCGGATGGCGGTGGTCGCGCTGGGCAAGCTTGGCGGGCGCGAAATGACTGCCTTGTCCGATCTTGATCTGATGGTCGTCTATGGTCTTCATGAGGGACATGACCAGTCCGATGGAGAGCGCCCGCTTTATGCGAGCGAATGGTTTTCTCGCCTTACGCAGCGGCTTGTGACGGCCCTGACCGTCGCGACCAAACGCGGCACGCTTTACGATGTCGATCTTCGCCTGCGTCCGTCAGGCGGCAAGGGACCTGTGGCTGTCACGCTTGATGCTTTCCGGGACTATCATGCGCGGGAATCGGAGACATGGGAGCGCATGGCGCTGACCCGTGCACGCCTTGTCGCGGGTGACCCCGATTTTGTCAGCGATGTCACGGCTGCTGTGACAGCGACCTATGCCCGGAAGATTGATCCGCAAGTCCTGGTCAGGGATGTTCTCACGATGCGCGATCTCGTGGCGAAGGAGAAGCCTGGAAAGAGCATCTGGGATCTGAAGCTGGCGTCGGGCGGATTGGTGGATATCGAGTTTGCGGCGCAGTTCATGCTGTTGCGGCATGGTGCGGCAGCGCCGGATATCATAGACGCGAACACCGGATCGGCACTTCGCAAGCTGTCTGATCACAGTTTCCTCGACTCGGAACGGGCCCGCATTCTGCTTGATGCCTGGCGGCTGGAATCCCGGCTTGCCCAGTTCATTGCCATTGGCCCAGGGGCGGATTTTGATCCTGCCGCTGTCCGGAAGCCTTTCAGGCAGCGGCTTGCAGTCGCGGCTGAACTGCCTGATTTTGCGGTTCTGGAAGGTTCACTGCGGGATTTGCAGAAAGCCGCGCATGGTGTGATGCGAGAGGTGATCAAGGCGTGATCAGGCCGCGCGAGGATTGCCCGGCAGCATCGAGCGGGCACCCCGGACGGGCAGCGAGAGCATCACGATGGTTCCCACTCCGAGTTTCGAGCGGACCTTGATGCCGCCCCCATGCAGTTCCGCCAGCGAGCGTGCAATCGCGAAGCCCAGGCCTGATCCCTTGAAGCCATTCTCGATGATCGCGCCGTTCTGTTCGAAGGGGCGGCCCATCTTCTCCAGATCGTTGCGGCTGATGCCGCCGCCATTGTCCTGAAAGAAGAGATGGATGGTTTCGCCGACGCGCTTGGCCCTGAGCCCGGCATGGCCGCCTTCGGATGTGAATTTCACTGCGTTGCCCAGTAGGCTCCCGATGATCTGCCGGAACGCCTTTCGATCCCCGATCACATGAAGCGGTCCTGATGTATCGATATCGAGCGTGATTGCGCGATCCTCCGCGATATCCTGCAGTTTTACCGTCGTTTCCCGAACGATGTCGGCGAGCGCCACCTGCTTGCGCTCCAGTTTGACCCGGCCTGCCTCAAGGCTGGACATGTCGAGAATGTCGCTGATCACCTCGAGCAGATAGCGCCCGCTCTCGCCGATGTTCCTGACATATTCGACATAGCGGTCATTCCCGAGCTCTCCATAGATGCCGCTTTCCATCATTTCGGCGAAACCGATGATGTGGCCCAGCGGCGTGCGCAGTTCATGGCTCATATTGGAGAGGAATTCGGCTTTGGCGCGGTTGGCGCTTTCAGCCTGCGCCTTCTGTTCGAGATGGCTTTCAGCAAGTTCCGACAATGTGATCGCCTGCTGCTGCAGACGCCCGCGGGAGCGCTCCAGATCCTCGACCGTCTTTTCCAGCACCATATT
>CAXTUM010000054.1:0-9667 GCA_964247205.1 uncultured Beijerinckiaceae bacterium | reverse complement strand
GCATAGGCCCCGCCGATGATCGCGCCGATGGAGGTGCCGGTGATCGCGACGGGGCGGATTCCGGCCTGATCGAAGGCTTCCAGTGCCACGATATGCGCCAGCCCCTTGGCGCCGCCGCCGCCCAGAGCGAGGCCGATGCGGCGTTCTGCGACAGCTCCACTCATGCGGTCAGAAACGCCAGCAGCGCCGCCTGCGTATCCAGCGGGTTCTCTTCGGGCAGGAAATGCCCGCCCTTGATCGCTTTGCCGGTGATTCCCGGCGCATAGGGCTTCCACAGAGCGAGCGGATCAGGGCTCGCCGAGGGAATGCCAACGCTGCCCCAGATCGCCAGCATCGGTGCGGAAATGGTTCTGCCTGCCTTGCGATCCGCATCATCCGCTGCGCGGTCCAGTGTGGCACCTGCACGGTAATCCTCACACATCGCGGTGATGCGGGATGAATCCTGCACGAACGCCCGGTAATGCGCGACAGAGCGGCCATCGAAGCTCTTGAGATCTTTCGTGGCGGTCCAGCTCGCCAGCAACTCATCGATCAGAGACGAGGGCTTCGCCTTGATGCGGTTTTCAGGCGCTGGTGCAGGCTCCGCCAGCCATTTCCAGTGCGGGGCCACCGGCGAATTCGGCTGCTCGATCAGGTCCCACATCGCTGCGGTGGGGATGATATCCACGACGGCCAGTTTCGAGATGCGGCCGGGATGGTCGAGCGCCAGCCGATAGGCCACGCGGGCGCCCCGGTCATGCCCCACGACAGCGGCCTGCACGATGCCGAAATGCTCCATCACGGCCAGCACGTCCTCGCCCATGGCGCGCTTGGAATACGTCTCGTGCGTGGGGTCAGCATGCGGCGCCGAGGACCAGCCGTAGCCGCGCAGGTCCATGCAGATCACCCTGAAGCGCTGCGCCAGTGACGGCGCAATGCGGTGCCACATCACATGGGTCTGCGGGAAACCGTGGATCAGGATCAGCGGCTCGCCCGTACCGCCGCTGCGGGCAAATATCTTGCCTTCGGGAGATGGGATCCAGTGGCTTTCGAAGCCGGGGAAGAGATCGGCGAGATCGGACATTGGTGCTGGCTCCAGTGGATGGAAGGTGGCAGCGCGGTCGGTGAAGATCAACCCTCCATCGCCCGCCAGGCGATATCCCGTCGGCAGAAGCCTTCCGGCCAGTCGATGGCCTCCACCGCCGCATAGGCGCGGGCGCGGGCCTCAGCCACTGTCGAGCCGGTGGCTGAGACATTCAGCACACGCCCGCCGTTGGCAACGAGCTTACCGTCGCTCACTTTCGTGCCTGCATGGAACACAGTCACGCCCTCCAGGGCCGCGGCCTTGTCCAGCCCGCGAATGGTTGTGCCCTTCAGCGGTTCGCCAGGGTAGCCCTGCGCGGCCATCACTACTGTCAGAGCCGGTCCGGACCGGAAACGGACGCTCACTTTGTCAAGCTGGCCATCGGCGCAGGCCAGAAGCAGCGTCAGAAGGTCATCCCTGAGCCGCAGCATCAGGACCTGGCATTCGGGATCGCCGAAGCGGGCGTTGTATTCGATCAGCTTCGGGCCGTCCTTCGTGATCATGAGACCCGCGAACAGCACTCCATCGCACGGCATGCCTTTTGCCGCCATCACCCGCGCCGTGGGCCGGATGATGCGCTCCATCACATCGGCCTGCACCGTATCCGTGAACACAGGTGCTGGCGAATAGGCCCCCATTCCGCCGGTGTTGGGACCGGTATCGCCATCGCCCACGCGCTTGTGATCCTGCGCAGCGGCGAGCGGAAAGACCTGTTCGCCATGCACGAGGGCGAAGAAACTCACCTCCTCGCCCTCCATGAACTCCTCGATGACAACCTCGGCATCGCCGAACTGGCCCGCGAACATGTCGTCGATGGCGCTTTCCGCCTCCCCGATCGTCATCGCTACAACCACACCCTTGCCTGCCGCGAGACCGTCGTATTTTACCACGATTGGCGCGCCCTGCTGACGAACATATGCTTTCGCCGAAGTGGCTTCGGTGAAGCGCCCATAGGCCGCTGTCGGGATATTGGCCTCATCGCAGATCATTTTGGTGAAGGCCTTGGAGCCCTCAAGCTGCGCGGCCGCCTTGCCGTGCCCGAAGACCTTGATCCCACCCGCGCGCAGATCATCGGCCAATCCGGCGACCAACGGTCCCTCGGGACCGACGACGACAAAGCCGATGCGCATGAGGCGGCAGAAATCCAGCACTGCCTTGTGGTTTGCAATATCTATGACGGCATTCTCGCCGCACTCCGCCGTTCCGGGATTGCCCGGCGCGATGAAGAGCTTTGTCAGCAGCGGGCTGCGGGAAATGGCCAGGGCCAACGCATGTTCGCGCCCGCCGGAACCGATGAGGAGCACGTTCATGGCAATTCCCTGTGGTCTGGATCGCGGACGGGCCTAGCACCGAATCCCGCGCCGTTCTACAGGAGGAAGTGCAAGCCTTACGAGCCATGACGGAAACAACGAACAACCTGCCTGAAATTTCGGTCTCGGACCTTGCCGGCGCGATCAAGCGCACTGTCGAGGATGCTTTCGGTTATGTGCGGGTGCGAGGCGAAATCTCGGGATATCGCGGGCCTTCTGCATCAGGCCATGTCTATTTCGGCCTGAAGGACCAGTCCGCCAAGATCGACGCGGTGATCTGGAAAGGCGTCTTTGGCCGCATGAAGACCAGGCCCGAAGAGGGGCTAGAGGTCATCGCAACCGGCAAGGTTTCGACCTTTCCGGGCTCGTCCAAATACCAGCTGATCATCGAATCCATGGAGCCCGCAGGCGTCGGCGCGTTGCTGGCGCAGCTGGAAGAGCGCCGCAAGCGGCTGGCAGTGGAAGGCCTGTTTGATCCCGCACGAAAGCAGATGCTGCCCTATTTGCCCGCCGTGATCGGTGTGGTGACCTCGCCGACAGGGGCCGTTATCCGTGATATCATTCACCGTATAGAGGATCGTTTTCCGCTGCATGTGCTGGTCTGGCCCGTGCGTGTGCAGGGTGAATCGAGCCCGGCGGAGGTCGCGGCGGGTATTCGCGGTTTTAATGCCATTGAGCCAGGTGGTGCGATCCCGCGGCCCGATGTGATCATCGTGGCGCGCGGCGGCGGCTCGCTGGAAGATCTCTGGGGTTTCAATGACGAGGCCGTGGTGCGCGCCGCTGCGGAAAGCGATATCCCGCTGGTGTCTGCCGTCGGCCACGAGACGGATACGACGCTCATTGATTATGCAGCCGACCTGCGCGCGCCTACCCCGACAGGCGCGGCGGAGATGATCGTGCCGGTGCGGGCCGAATTGCTGGCGACGACGGGCGATCTGGGCGCACGGCTTGGCGGTGGCCTGCGGCGTCTGGTGGAGCGACGCAAGACAGAATTGCGTGCCACCGCGCGGGCCATGCCGACGCCCGAGAATCTGCTGGCGCAACCGAGGCAGCGGCTGGATGTGGCGAGCCAGAGGCTGCCATCCGGGCTGAAAGCCGGGCTCGATACCCGCCGCATTGCGCTGTCGCGGCTCAGCAATCGTCTCGAAAGCAAGTCACCCCGCTCGGAACTGGCGAAGCGGCGCGGCAAGCTTGAGTCCGTGGCTGACCGGCTGGTCAACGCCTTGCAGGGGCGGTTGTCGCGCGCCAGGACCGAGATCGTCCGCGACCGCGAGAAGGTCGCAGCGCTTGAAATCCGTATGCTTCCCGCGTTGCGCCGTCAGCTCCAGCGCCGCAGTGACCGTCTGGACAATGCCGCCAAGCTGCTGAAGGGCTACAGCTACGAAGGCGTTCTGGAGCGCGGCTTCGCACTTGTCCTTGATGAAAAGGGTCAGCCCGTAAGAAGCGTGAGAGCAGCCGCGCCCGGCAGTGCGATTACTGTGCAGGTCGCTGACGGCAGGTTCGGCGCGGTAGTGGGGGGGAGGCCTCAGGCGCCAAAGCACAAGACGCAAGACGAGAAACCGCAAACCGACCTCTTTGGTTGAACACCGATGCCTAAGACGCCTCATCATATCAACCACGCCATGGTGCTTGCTGCCGGCCTCGGCACGCGCATGCGTCCCATAACCGATACGATGCCGAAGCCGCTGATCAAGGTTGCAGGCAAGGCACTGGTGGATTACATTTTCGATTATTGCCGCGATGGCGGCGTGAGTGATGCTGTTGTTAATGTGCATTATCTGGCGGACCAGATGGAAGCGCATGTGCGCGGCATTCAGACACCAAAAATAATCGTCTCCGACGAACGCGCAGGCCTGCTCGATTCCGGCGGCGGGGTGAAGAAGGCGATGCCGCATCTGGGAAAGGGGCCGTTCTTCATCCTCAATGCCGATGCGATCTGGGTGGATGGTCCGCAGCCAAGCCTCAACCGCCTGCGCCAGCACTGGAATCCGGACACCATGGATATCCTTCTGCTCCTCGCGCATTCCTCCAGCGCCACGGGCTGGGGCAACCGGGGTGATTTCGCCATGGATCAGAATGGACAACTGCAAAGGGCAGCCCGATCCGAGGTGACGCCTTTTGTCTACGCAGGCGCGGGCATCTGGAAACCGGAGCTGTTTGCGGACAGACCGGACGTTTTTTCATTGAACAAGCTGTTCGACGAGGCGGCGGAGAAGGGTCGCCTGCACGGGCTCAGGCTCGACGGCATCTGGATGCATGTCGGCACGCCTGATGCCATTCCCGAGGCCGAAGCCGCCATCCGGCGGAGCGCCCTTTGACGACAGGTCGCGCCAACGTCAAGACGATTGCGCCAGGCACGCCTTTTCTGACCACGCTGGTATCGGCCTGCATCGATGGCAGCCTCGGCATCCGCTTTCCAAGGGATGAGCGCGATTATTCCAGCGCCACCATCTATGTTCCCACGCGCCGCGCCGCCCGCGCGCTGGCGCATGCTTTCGCGGAAAAGCTGCAGCCCCACGCCGTGCTGTTGCCGCGCATCGTGCCGCTGGGTGATCCGTCCGATCTGGAGGAGCGCGCCATCCTCACGGCTGACGGCCTGAGCGGCGGCATCGATATCCCGCCCGCCATCAGCGATCTGGAACGCCGCCTGCTGCTGACGGGTCTTATTGAAGGCTGGCGCAACAGCCGGGACATGAAGCAGCTGGCGGCTGCGGGCGACGGGTTCACCATCGGCGGCGGGTTTGCCGACAGCTTTGCGCTTTCCGGCGATCTTGCCAGCCTCATCGACGAATTCGCCATCGAGGGCGTGGACTGGCACCGCGTCAGCACTCTCGCGCCTGACCAGTTCGATCAATACTGGTCGATGACGCGGGAATTTCTGGCCATCGCAGGAGAGGTATGGCCGGATGAGCTGAAAGAACGCGGCCAACTCGATCCCTCGACGCGGCTCAACCGCCTTCTGACGGCCGAAGCAGAACGGCTAAAGCGCGAAAGTCCGGATCACCAAGTCATTGCGGCTGGCTCCACCGGCACGGTGCCCGCCACGGCGGGTTTGCTTGCCGCCATTTCGCGGTTGCCCAACGGGGTGGTCGTCCTGCCCGGTCTCGACAAGACGATGGATGAGCGCGGCTGGAGCCTCGTGGCGGATCAGCCGGACCCCGGCGCGGCGCAGCCCGGCCATCCGCAGGCCGCGCTGAAACGGTTGCTGTCTCGTCTCGGTTTGGAGCGGGAGGGGGTGGACGAAATCGGTGTGTCGCCGGAAGCGTTGTTGCATCGTACAGCGCTGGTGCATGCGGCATCGCGGGCGGCGGAAGCGACCGACGACTGGCCGGACATGCGCCGGAGCCTTGCGGCAGCGCTAACCCATGGTCTTATCGGTGTCAGTGTGATCGAAGCACCGGACGAGCGCACGGAAGCGCTGGCAATCGCTGTTGCCTTGCGCGAGGTGCTGGAAACGGAGGGTAAGACCGCAGCACTGGTGACACCGGACAGGGCGCTGGCGCAGCGCGTTTCAATGGAACTTCGGCGCTGGGGCATCGCGGCGGATGATTCAGCGGGAACACCGCTGGATGCTTCGCCGCTGGGGGCTTTTGCGCGGCTTGTGGCTCGTGCTGTCACACAAGATTTTACCGCCACTTCGACGATGGCGGTGTTGTCACATCCCTGTTTGTCCATCGGAATGGCGGATGCGACGCGTGTTTTCGAGATCACCGGCCTGCGTGGCCATGATCTCGCTCGGGGGCTCACCGGTATCGCTGCGGCGCTGGATGATGCGCCGGAGCGTATCAAGCACTATCGCGCCTCTGTACCCCTCGCGAGGATATCCGACGAAGGTCTGGAGAAAGCAAAGGCCCTGCTCGCCGCTTTTGTTACCGCCATGCAGCCTCTGGCTGGGCTGGCGGAACAGGCGCATCCGCTGTCGCATCTCGCGAAATCACACATGCAAGCCCTCGAAGCTCTCGCTGGCGACCGTGCCGCCACGGGCTCGGATGCTGTGGCGCTGGGCCAGGTATTCGATCAGCTTCTCTCCACCAAAGCCAATCCGGACCTGTCCTTCGCCGATTACGCCGCCCTGTTCGACATGCTGATCACGGGCGAGATGATCGCGCCTGCACAGCCCGTGCAGGGCCGCATCAAGATCTGGGGACTGCTGGAAGCACGGCTGATGGAGGCTGACCGCATCGTGCTGGGGGGCCTCAACGAGGGCATCTGGCCGCCGGAAGTGCGCACCGACCCGTTCCTCAACCGCAGCATGCGCGCGGAATTGGGTCTGTCATCCCCGGAACGGCGCATCGGCCAGAGCGCCCATGATTTCACGCAGGCCCTGGGTGCGCCGGAAGCGATCATTGCGCGCGCAATGACGGAGGAAGGCACGCCGAAGGTGGCATCGCGGTTTTTGCGACGGCTCGATGCCTTTGTTGGTGAGACGGCAGCAAAGGCAATGCGCACGCGGGGGCAGTGGCTGATTGAAGCGGCTGCTGCGATGGACGAGGCTCCGGTTGCACCAACTGCGGAGCGGCCCAATCCCAAGCCGGATGCGGCTTTGCAACCGCCGTCGCTCTCCGTCACCGAGATCGGCACGCTGGTGCGTGACCCCTATGCGATCTACGCCCGGCATGTGCTTGGCCTGCAGGCGCTGGAGCCGCTGGAATCCGCTGTGGATGCCCGCGATCGCGGTACGATCATTCACGAGGTGCTGGCCAAGTTTGTCAAGTCCTCGCAAGAAAACTGGCCGGATGATCCGCTGGCGGACCTGCTGGCGCGGGGTGAATCAGGATTTGCGCCTTACAGGCACATCGAATCCGTCAGTGCCTTCTGGTGGCCGGTGTTCGAGAAGGTGGCGGCATGGTTCGTGGACTGGGAACAAGCGCGGCGCGGCGGCATTGTCGCGAGTGCTGTTGAAACCAGCGGTTCTCTTTTGATCCCGCTGGCGGACGGGGCCATGTTCAAGCTCCGGGCGCGGGCGGACCGGATCGACACCCTCGCGGATGGCGGGCTTGTGATCCTCGATTACAAGAGCGGCAGTCCTCCTTCAGCCAAGCAGGTCAAGCTCAGCCTTGAGCCGCAGCTCACGCTGATGGCGGCCATTGCAGCGAAGGGCGGGTTCGATGATGTGAAGGCGAGGAATATCGGCGGCATTTCCTATGTGAAGGTCGGCGCCAATCCGCAGGAAACAAGCATCACTCTGGCGGATGAAGATATCGCAACAGCGGCCCGGCGGCATATCGAGGCCCTGAAGCACACGCTCGACAAGCTCCGCAGCAACGAGGATGGCTTTCTCTCGCGCCGCATGATCGAGAAAGCGCGCGACGGCGGTGATTATGACCATCTCGCACGTGTGAAGGAATGGATGGCCGAGGCGGGGGATTGACCCGTTATTGGACGCTCGCGCCCGAACCCGCTACAGCGTCAGAATCATCTGAAAGCAACGGACTGCTCCATGACCATCCACTATCACAAGGGCGATCTGCCGGACGGCGTCGATTTCGGCGCGGCGGTTGCCGTCGACACCGAAACGATGGGGCTTAACCCGCATCGTGACAGGCTCTGCGCCGTGCAGCTCTCAGGCGGAGACGGACACGCACATGTCGTACAGATCATGGCAGGGCAGAAAAAGGCTCCCAACCTCGTGAAGCTGCTGAAAGATCGCAATGTGGTAAAAATCTTCCACTTCGCGCGGTTCGATGTGGCGGTGCTGCTCAACAGCTTCGGCGTGGTCACCGGGCCGGTCTACTGCACCAAGATCGCCTCGCGCCTGACACGCACGTTCACGGACCGGCACGGCCTCAAGGATCTGGTGAAGGAACTCACGGGAGCGGAATTGTCCAAGCAGCAGCAATCATCCGACTGGGGCGCCACCCAGTTCACCGAGGCGCAGCTGACCTATGCCGCGTCGGACGTGCTGCACCTGCATGAACTGCGCGCCAGGCTGGATGTGATGCTGGCCCGCGAGGGCCGCACGGAGATCGCTAAAGCATGCTTCGGTTTCCTGCCGACACGTGCGAAACTTGATTTGCTGGGCTGGCCGGAACAGGATATTTTCGCACATAGCTGACATGCGTTGAAAAAAGAGACCAAACCTCAATATTCTTGCCATAACTTCGCCATTCCACCGGGCGTTACGGTGGGACGTTACAGTCATCGGGATGATCATGAAGCTGGTCGCTGCATTGCGGGCGTTGCCTGGCAAGGCCTGGGCGGGAAGCCGCCGGGCCGAGCCTGCCGCCGCTGACATACCTGCGAAGAGCGGCACCTACGACACCGCGATGCGCCACAGCAGACGCGTGCGGTTCTTGCGCAAGGCCATCCCCGTGACCTGCGTGGCTGCCGTGATCGGCCCAATCGCCTGGGGAATCGTCGCGCCGTTCGCGCGCTCTGTCTCCGATATCAAGATCGGCCCTATCTCCGTATCCGGCAGCAAGGTGACGATGGAATCGCCCAAATTGTCCGGCTTCAAGAAGGACAACAAGGCCTATGAAGTGACCGCCTTCCAGGCGATTCAGGATCTGAAGCAGCCTTCCGTGGTGGAACTGAACAGACTGACGGCGCGGCTGGAGCAGGATGACAAGAAATTCGCACGCCTGACTTCGGACTGGGGCAGGCTGGACCAGACGGCTGACCGGCTGGACCTCAAGGGCAATGTCCGCCTGCGCACCGACACCGGCTACGAGGCGGACATGCTGTCGGCCCGAGTCAGCATGAAGAGCGGGGATGTCAGCTCCACGGAACCGGTCACGGTGCGGTCGCTGACCGGCACGATCAGTGCCGACAGTGTCGAGGTCCGCGACAACGGCAAGCACGCCATTTTCGAGGGACGGGTGCGCTCGATCCTCATCCCGCAGGATGAACCAGCTTCGGGCGAAGCCAGGACCCCGGCCGAACTCAGGAACACGACACAATGACACGCTTTTTCAAACCGCTGATCGCCTGTGCGGCCATCTTCCTCGGGTTCAGCACCCTGCTTCCGGCGAACAACGCCATGGCACAGGCCGGGAAGAAAGCTGAGGCGCCCAAGAAAGCGGATCCCTTCGGCGGGTTCGGCAGCAGCAATTCGAAGGACCCGATCCGGATCGATGCCAACAAGCTCGAGGTTTTCGACAAGGAGCAGAAGGCGGTCTACAGCGGCGACGTGATTGCGGTGCGCGGGACTGCCACGACACGGTCGACCGTGATGACGATTTTCTACGACAACAAGAAAAACCAGGAGAAGAAGGACGGCGCAAATCCTGCCGCTTCGCCCGCCAGTCAGGCCCCGCAGGAAGGCGCTCTCAAGCGGATCGAGTTCACGGGACCG
>CAXTUM010000053.1:0-9752 GCA_964247205.1 uncultured Beijerinckiaceae bacterium | reverse complement strand
GCATCGCCAAGGAAGGCCGCAAGTACGGCTGTTACATCGGGATCATCACCCAGCGTCCGGGTGAACTGGACCCGACGATCCTGTCACAATGCTCCACCGTTTTCGCCATGCGGTTGGGCAATGACCGAGATCAGGAGATCATCCGCTCGGCGATTTCGGATTCCTCCGCCAGCCAGATCACCTTTCTGTCCGCCATCGGCAACCGCGAGGCGATCGCCTTCGGTGAGGGCGTTGCCACGCCCATGCGCATGCGCTTCACGACGCAGAACAGCGAGCAGTTGCCGAGCGCCATGCTGCACAACGCACAGATGGTTCCAGGCGTCAGACCGCAGGTCAGCGTCCGCTCCATCGTCAGCCGCATGCGGGGCGGCGGAGATACCCAGGATTTGGGATAATTGTAGCCAATCCATTAGTCTGCGTGATGGATCGCGATATTTTTGAAGAATAGGTTTTAGAATGATGAATGAGACATGCATTTGATGCATGTCTCATGCTGTTTCATTTCACAGCCATCCGCCACAGGAATGTCTATATTGCGCTGCACAAACGCTGTGACGCGACGATATCCCGTCCGCCACAAAGCATTTACAAACAGGAGCTCCACCATGATTGTTTCTCACATCATTGCCCGCATCCGCGGTTATATTCGCTACCGCGCCTCGATTCGCGCCCTTTCGCACCTTTCGGAGCGTGAGCTTGCCGATATCGGCATCAGCCGCAGCGATATCGACAGCGTTGCGCGTGAAGCCGCAGTTGCCTGAACGAAAATACCTGATTTCTCAGGAAAAGAGCCCGGCCATTGTGCCGGGCTTTTTCATATCCTTGATATTCATCTGCAGATTTTCAGGAATGCCTCCCGGTGTGGCTCCACGCCGCGCAGGCCGATCCGGGTCCTGAAACTGCCGCTTTGAATGTGAATCTGACCCGGGCTTTCCAGTATGGACCGCATCTGGCTCCGCGACAGCGTGACGTCCAGTCCCGGGGTTCCCGCTTCCTCATTGTTCAGGACTTCGGCCTGGAGCGAAAAGCTGCCTTTCGCCGTCTCTATCGTGAAGTTGCGTTTGCCAGCGCTCCGCCCTTTGCCTTTGCTCCACGCAGCGGGCATGCCCTCGTTGATGTACATGGTTCCGCTCCCGCCTGATTTGCAGGAGAAGCTTTGATTAAGGTAGCCCAGTTGCTTTGAGCCGGGATCGGAGCGGCCGCCGAATTCAAGGGAGGCGGCGCCCTGCTTGATCTCAAGAACCCAGATTTCGTCAGCGCGCTGGGCATGGCATGCTGCGAGCAATCCCTCGGCAGCCAGCAGCATCAAGGCGGCGCAGGCCATTTTCGAAGTCCGGCGCAAGGCAAGCATGGATTTTCTCCTCCCAATGACGTTCGAATCTACTCAGCTGCGGACATCCCCGACCGGGATGACAAGAAGCCGTTCTTCATGAGGATTGCGCGCTCCCCTTCACTTGCGCTGGTTTGATCCCATTCCGCCAGCAGCGGGTCGACAACCCTGCGCCATACCGGTGGTACAAGCGAGATCAGGATCATCGTCATGTACCCATAGGGATACGTTGGCCCCTCGGGCTCTTTCTCCAGCGTCCAGAACGGTTTGGCCGCATACATGTGGTGATGCGAGTGGCGCGGCAGATTGTAGAGCAATCCTGATGAGATCAGCTTGTAGGTATTCCACGCGTGCCTCGCCTCCACGCCCTTGCCGGGCACACGCACCAGCCCGTAGTGCTCGATGAAGTTAACGAGTTCCAGATAGAGCTTGCCCTGGACAGCCACGGCAATGAAGGCGACGGCTGACCACGTCCCGCCAATGGCAAAAGCCAATGCGAGAATGGTCAGTGACATCAACTGGCCGGTGATCATGCGGTTGTGCAGCGACCACAGCCCAAGCTCTTTCCGCCGCAGTCTTTCCGTCTCGATCCGCCATGCCGAAATATTGCCGTGCAGCGTCGAGCGCAGGAAGAATGCCAGCGCATATTCCCCCCGCCGGGAGGTCGCAGGATCGACCGGCGTGCACACGTTGCGGTGATGACCATAGACATGCTCGATGGAAAAGCTGGTGTCGAACGAGAAGGCGAGCAGCCAGCGGCCCGCCAGCATCGCCAGCCTGTCCTGCGTGCGGTGCGTCAGTTCATGCGCCACATTGGTGGCGGCCGCCCCGATGAACAGCCCGGTGCCCATCAGCGCCCCCAGCAAGGTCCAGAAACCGCTGGCGGTGCGCGCAGCCTGGATGTCGATGCCGATGGCATTGAGTGCAGGCACAAGTCCGAGGCCATTGCCTGATCCGAAGAGCAGCGACAGCGCCACGACATTCAGCGCGATCAGCGGCAGTGTCAGGAACAGCATGGCATCGAAGAAGCGGGCAGGGGAGCCCTTGCGGAGCGTCATATCCTCACCCGCTGCTTCATCCACTACGGTCGAAAGAACGAAGGCGCTGGCATATCCCGCCCAGAGCGCCATTCCTCCGGAGAGCAATGCAAAGAGATTCACCGCCAGAAGGGCGTTCATCAACGCATAATGGGCGTTCCGGACCAGCACGGCGGCTTTCCTGATTGACTCATTTCTGATCCCGGATGGGCGGGTATGTCAAACCTGGCATCCAGATCGCCGCAATTAACCCTGTTGATCATGTTTTGTTCTATCTGCCGGACTCGCCTTGAAAAAAGAACAAAAGAAGAATAAGAACGAAGAATGAACGGAGGAAGCGTCATGTTGCGTCGTGTCATCGAAGATACAGCTGAAGTCACCATCATCGGCATGTTCCTGATGATGGTCTGGACATGGGCCAGTGCGGTCGCACCAGCAGCAGGCGTCTGAGGCCATAATCTGCGGAAGATGTGGACGGGTGCATTCCCGTCTGGAATCAGGGCAAGAGGGCTGCGATAGATTCCTGCCGGGATATAGTTTCCTGCCGGGATCAGGAGCGCAGCCATGTCCAGTATCTACCATGACGTCGGCTTTGTGCATCTGCATGTGCATTCATCCTTCTCGCTTCTGGAAGGGGCGCTTCCGATAGCGAAACTCGCCAAGCTGGCCGAAGCAGATGAAATGCCCGCGCTGGCGCTGACCGACACGAACAACCTGTTCGGTGCGCTGGAATTCTCGGAAAAGCTCGCGGGAAGCGGCATCCAGCCCATCATCGGCCTGCAGCTCACGGTGGATTTCGGCGATCATCAGGCTGCTCCCGGCCGCCCCAACGCACACCGCGAGGGCAGGGGAAAGCTCGTGCTGCTCGCCATGAACGAGCCAGGCTACCGCAACCTCATGCGCCTCACGACCGCCGGTTTCATGGAAACCGAGTCCTCGGACGAACCTCATGTGACGATGGAGCGGATGCAGGGGCTGAGTGAGGGCATCATCGCGCTCACGGGCGGGCCAGAAGGCCCGATCAACCGTCCGCTTGTGGCTGCGCGGGCCGATTTGGCAGAAAAGCGCCTTCTGGCGCTCGCCGCCATGTTCCCCGAACGCCTCTATGTCGAGCTGCAGCGCCATGGCGAGGACAACGAGATCGCCACGGAGCCGCAACTTCTCGCCATGGCCTATGCGCACCGGTTACCTCTGGTGGCCACCAACGAGCCATTCTTTGGCGGCAAGAAGGACCACGAGGCGCATGACGCGCTGGTCGCTATCGCGGAAGGGCGGCTGGTGTCGGATGATGACCGACGCAAGGTCAGTACGGAACACGGTTTCAAGAGCCGCGCCGAGATGCAAAAGCTGTTCAGGGATTTGCCGGAAGCCATTCAGAACACGATCGAAATCGCCATGCGGTGTTCGTATCGTCCGCGTGTATTGAAGACACCGATCCTGCCGCGGTTTTCCGAAAGCGAGGACGAGGCCGCACTCCTCAAGCGCGAGGCCCATGCGGGCCTCGATGACCGGTTTACCCAGCACGGTCCGGTGACCGGCATGACGGCGGAGGATTATCGCACACGGCTGGATTTCGAGCTCTCGGTCATCGAGCGCATGAAGTTTCCCGGCTATTTCCTTATCGTCTCGGATTTCATCCGCTGGGCCAAGGAGCAGGGCATTCCCGTGGGACCGGGCCGTGGCTCGGGCGCGGGCTCACTCGTGGCCTATGCGCTGAAGATCACGGATCTGGACCCTCTGCAGTTCAACCTGCTGTTCGAGCGGTTCCTCAATCCCGACCGCGTCTCGATGCCGGATTTCGATATTGATTTCTGCCAGGACCGCCGCGAAGAAGTCATCCATTACGTGCAGGAGCGCTACGGGCAGGACCGGGTAGCGCAGATCATCACCTTCGGCTCCTTGCAGGCGCGCGGCGTGATCCGCGACGTCGGCCGGGTGCTGGAAATGCCCTACGGCCAAGTCGACAAACTGACCAAGCTGGTGCCGCAGAACCCGGCCAATCCTGTGACGCTCGAAAAGGCCATTGCCGAGGAGGCGCGTCTGCGCGCGGCGTCCGATGAAGACCCGCAGGTCGAGCGCATGCTGGGCATCGCGTTGAAGCTCGAGGGGCTTTATCGCCACGCCTCCACCCACGCCGCCGGCATCGTCATCAGCGACCGGCGTCTGGAAGAGATGGTGCCGCTCTACCGCGATCCGAAATCCGACATGCCTGTGACCCAGTTCAACATGAAATGGGTGGAGCAGGCGGGTCTCGTGAAGTTCGACTTCCTTGGCCTCAAGACCCTGTCGGTGCTCGACCGCGCCGTGAAATTGCTGGCCAAGCGCGGCGTCAGCATCGATCTCCTGAAAATCCCGCTGGATGACGAAAAGACCTTCGCCATGCTCTCGCGCGCCGAGGCCGTGGGTATCTTCCAGCTGGAATCGGGTGGCATGCGGCGCGCGCTCTCCGACATGAAGCCCGACCGGTTCGAGGATATCATCGCGCTCGTTGCGCTCTATCGCCCCGGCCCGATGGCAAACATCCCCGTCTATTGCGACTGCAAGCACAAGCGCGCCGAGCCCGAATACATTCATCCGCAGGTCAAGTCCGTGCTGGAAGAGACCTTCGGCGTCATCGTCTATCAGGAACAGGTGATGCAGATCGCGCAGATCCTGTCGGGCTACAGCCTGGGCGAGGCGGATCTGCTGCGCCGCGCCATGGGCAAGAAGATCAAAAAGGAAATGGATGAGCAGCGCGAGCGCTTTGTCACGGGATGTCTGGCCAATGCGATTGGCGATGCCGACGCCAACACGATTTTCGATCTGCTGGCGAAATTTGCGGATTACGGCTTCAACAAGAGCCACGCGGCTGCCTATGCGCTGGTGGCCTACCAGACGGCCTGGATGAAGACGAACTACCCCACCGAGTTTCTGGCCGCGTCCATGGCCTATGAAACCACCAACACGGAAAAACTGGTGGAATTCCGCCGCGAGGCCGAGCGCATGGGAATCACGGTTGAAGCCCCGTCGATCCTGTCATCCGGCGTCAGTTTCGATGTCGAAGACGGCAAGATTATCTATGCGCTTTCCGCCGTTAAGGGCGTGGGTGCGGAAGCCGCACGGCAGATCACCCTGGCGCGTCCGTTCAAGAGACTTGGCGATTTCGCCTCCCGTATCAACCCGCGCGCGCTGAACAAGCGCACGATCGAGACGCTTGCCGCCGCTGGTGCCTTCGATGCGCTTGAACACAACCGCGCGCGGATCGTGGCAGGCGCCGATCTCATCATGGCCTGCGCCAATGAGGCCGAACGCAGCCGCAATGACGGGCAGGCCGGGTTGTTCGGCGGCGACAGCGGTGCGGGCGATCTGCGCCTGCCCAACGCCGCGAACTGGACGCCGATGGAGCGCCTCCAGCGCGAATTCGCGGCCATCGGATTTTTCCTCTCAGGCCATCCGCTGGATGATTATGCACCCGCGCTGGAGCGCATGCGCATCAGCACGCAGGCCGTATTCCTCAAGGCTGTGCGCGCGGGCGCCACGTTTGGCCGACTCGCCGCCACTGTGATCGACCGGCAGGAGCGGCGCACCCGCACCGGCACACGCATGGGGATCGTGATCCTCTCCGACCAGAGCGGCCAGTTCGAGGTGGTGATTTTCTCCGAACGCCTCGCCCAGTTTCGCGATCTTCTGGAGCCGGGCAAGGTCGTCATCATCACGGTTTCGGCCTCGGTGGAGAACGACGACGCCCGCTTGATCGTGCAGGCCGTGGAAGATCTCGATCAGGCCGTCGCGCGCGGTCTCAAGGGCCTGCGTGTTTTCGTTCGTGACAACGAGCCCTTGCCCAGCCTGCAAGCCCGCCTGACGCGCAAGGGCGAGGGCGAAATCTATGTGGTGGTCATGACAGACGGCGAGGATGTGGAAGTGAAGCTTCCCGGTCGCTACGACGTGAGCCCGGCGATGGTGGGCGCGCTGAAATCGGTGAACGGGGTGATGGCAGTGCAGCCGGTGTGAGCGGGTTCAAGCCTCGTGGTTCATGTTCATTTTGCAATCGGGAATGCTTTGCATAGTATTTCATCCTGCCTGGCCGGCTGAACTGCCTGAAAGAAGTCCCGTGTTGAAATATCTTCGCCTGATTATCCTTTTCGGGGCATTCCTGAGCCTCTTTTCCGCCGCCAGAGGAGCAGAGAAAGCACCGCCGGAAAAAGTGCGGGAGATCATCGAGCTGCTCGATGACAAGGCCGTCCGTGAATGGGTTGAGCGGAGCAAGGCGGGTTCGGCTGCCCAGGAGCCTGCATCTGCCGCGCCGCATGAAAATCCGCAGATGATGCTGTCGCATTCCATCGGCATGGTCCGGCAGCATTACCTTGATGTTGTGTCGGCAATCCCGCGACTGCCGCAGGACCTGGCGCAGGCTTTCGCGCCATTGATGGCTGAAATCGCCCGCTACGGTGTCAACCTGATCCTTGCACTTGTGGTGTTGTTTGCCGCGCTCGGCTACGGGCTTGAACGGCTCGCGTGGTTGGCCTCGCCGAAGCTGCGCCAATGGATCAGCGATCAGCCGCGCGTGACTGTGAGTGACAGAATGCGGCTGCTGGGCGCGCGGACCGCCTATGGATTTGGCCTTGTCGTCGCGTTCTTCATTGGCAGCGTCGGCGCTTTTGTGATGATCGAATGGCCGCCGCTCACGCGCGCTGCGGTAATCGGATTTCTGCTGGCTGTCGTCATGGTTCGCGCTGTCAGCATTGTTGCTCAAGTCATATTTTCACGCGTGACCCGCTGGTTCAAGGGCGGGCAGGCCTTTCGGCTTCTCCCGCTCGGTGATCCAGAAGCCGCTTACTGGTACTGGCGGCTGATGATCTTTTCCGGATATTTCATCATCGGCTGGGTCGTGATCGGACTTTTGCGATTCCTGAATCTTCCCGTCACCTCCATCATGGTCTGCGGCTACACGCTGGCGCTGGGATTGCTGCTCATCGCCGTCGAGATCATCTGGCGCAGGCCTTCCGGCACCACAGTAACAGGCAACAAACGGTTCGCGCAAAACATTCTGCTGACGGTTTATGGCATCCTGTTGTGGGCGCTGTGGAGCGCTGGCCTCTCCAGGCTTTTCTGGCTTTTCGTCGTCGCCATCGGGGTTCCCGCCGCTTTCCGTTTTGGCAGGGCGGTGATCGCACACCTGCTGAGACCGGATGAGACTGTTGAGGCCGATGGGGAATCTGCCGCGCCGGTCTCTCGCGGTGTCCTGCAGGTCTGCCTGGAGCGCGCGCTCTTCGCCGGCCTGATCATCGGCGCACTGCTGTGGCTCTCACGCGTGTGGCAGCTGGATATGCTGGCCATGGCGGACCAGAATACGGTCTCGACCAGGCTGCTGCGCGGCGTTTTCACGGCGGTCGTGATCCTGTTGCTGGCCGATCTGCTGTGGCAGATCATCAAGGCGGCGCTTGATTCCCGGCTTTCGCAGGGCCTTGCGGATGCCGATCCGCACGGTGACGAGAGGATCAAGCAGGCGCGTTTGCGCACGCTGCTGCCGATCTTCCGCAACATCGCGCTGGTTCTCATCGCCGCCATGGCGATCCTGACCTCGCTGTCGGCACTGGGCGTCGATATCGCACCTTTGATTGCAGGCGCCGGCGTTTTTGGCGTGGCCCTTGGCTTTGGCGCACAGACCCTCGTCAAGGATGTCATCAGCGGCTTGTTCTACCTGATGGATGACGCTTTTCGTGTGGGTGAATACATCCAGAGCGGCAGTTACAAAGGCACGGTCGAGTCATTCAGCCTGCGCTCCGTGCGGCTGCGCCACCACCGCGGACCGGTCTACACCATTCCCTTCGGCCAGTTGGGCGCGGTGCAGAACATGAGCCGCGACTGGGTGATCGACAAGTTTGATTTCACCGTGACCTATGACACCGACATTGATCTCGCCCGCAAGCTCGTGAAGACAATCGGCGCGGAAATGGCTGAGGATCCGGAGTTCACCCGCCTCATTCTCGAGCCGATGAAGATGCAGGGCGTCGAGCAGTTCGGCGACTACGGCATCAAGATCCGCTGCAAGGTCACGACCCGGCCGGGCGAGGAAGCCACCATCCGGCGCAAGGCGTATCTGCGCATCCGTGACTCATTCTCTCAAAACGGCATCAAATTCGCCTCGCCGACGGTGACTGTGGCTGACGAGGCCCGCCCGGCTGCGGCAGCGGCGAGGGTGCTTGCGGATGGCATCGCGGCCGCCGCGGCGGCGAAGAAGAAGTGAACGGCGTCTGATCAGAACGTCGAGGCCACCAGGTTCACGGTCAGCGCCAGCACCAGCGTGTTGAAGGCGAAGGCGATCAGCGTGTGGATCGTCGCGATGGAGCGGTGTCTCGGGCTTTCGATATCCACATCCGCCGTGGCGAAAGCCGAGCCGATGATGACCGAGAAATAGAAGAAATCCCACGAAAGGGGCTGCTCCGAACCGGGAAAAACAAGCCCGCCATGATGTTCTCCGGGTGCCACGGCCTCGTCCGGCGCGTAATATTCCCGGGCATAATGCAGGCTGAACAGGATCTGCACGAACAGCCACGACAGCGCGATGGTGATGCCGGTCAGCGCAACGTGAACGGCGAGGGCTGAGCCGCCAAGGCCCTTGTTCTGCCCCAGTTCCGCGACGATGGCGGCGAGGCTGGCGATGGCGGCCAGCAGCGACAGCAGCAGGATGCTGTGCCTCCCCTCGTCCTCGCTCAAAGCCCGCGCATGCATGGTTGATGCCGTATCATGCATCCAAAGCCGGAAGATCAGCCCCATGAAAAGCGCCACGCCGCAATCCCAGGCCACAATGGCGCGCGTGGTCCAGCGCAGGGATTCAGGCAGCAGCGCGAAGACCGCAAACCCCAGCACGAACCCCGCAACAAGCCGCCTGCGCGCCTTGAGCCCGGCCAGCAGCCGCGCTGGCCACATCCGCCGCGTGGTTCGGGGCAAGGGTCTGGCGGGTTTCGGCTGGGGCTTGCCGGAGGCGCGCGGCTTTCGGGTCATGCTGCGTTGTGCACTGTCGCGCCGGGAATGGCCAGATGGGGAGGCGCATCAGGGCTTGCGGCGGGCAGAATTGGCGCGAAGGAAAGCGGGAATCTACCAATGGAGATCATGTCCCCAACGCTCGACTTCCTGAAAGCGCGGCAATCACCAATTCCCCTCATGTCGAGGTGCTCGCCCCTTGGCGAGCCTCGAGACACGCACCATGCCTGTGCAATCGGCGCTGGCCCGCCGAGGTAACCGGCCCGGACATCTTGCGTGTCTCGAGGCTCGCCAAAGAGGGCGAGCGCCTCGACATGGGGAAGTGGGTGGATGGCGTTAGTGCGGTCGCGAGCGTGAGACCGCAGTTCTAGGCCGTGTTGACAAACCGGATTCCCAAATCGGCAAGGTTCTGATTCAAGGTA
>CAXTUM010000052.1:0-9753 GCA_964247205.1 uncultured Beijerinckiaceae bacterium | reverse complement strand
GGCCGCAGTCTGAATACACGCCCGATGCCCGCCAGCGCGTGGCCGTGGCACGCGATCAGCTTGCCGCCAAGGAAATGGATGTCGGCCGCTATTATCTGGAACAGCGCAATTACACTGGTGCGGTGAACCGCTTCCGCGAGGTGCTGACCCGTTACCAGACGACGCGTCACACCGAGGAGGCGCTGATGCGTGTGACCGAGGCGTACATGTCGCTCGGCATCGTCCCCGAGGCGCAGACAGCAGCAGCCGTTCTCGGACATAACTTCCCCGACAGCCAGTGGTACAAGGATGCCTACAAGCTCCTGCAGGCCGGGGGTGTGGAACCTCGCGAGAGCGAGAGCTCCTGGATCAGCCGTGCTTTCCGCGGCTTCCGTCGCGGCATTGGCATCTGAAGTACACATAGCACTTCCAGTCACCGTTCAGCCTCTTCCCCGCATTCCTCAGGCATGCCACAAGCGGCCTCATGCTCGCGCGGCTTTCCATTCGTGATATCGTACTGATTGACCGGCTTGACCTGACGGTCGAACCCGGATTGCTTGTGCTGACCGGAGAAACCGGAGCCGGGAAATCCATACTGCTCGATGCTTTCGCGCTGGCACTCGGCGGCCGCGGAGATGGCGGCCTCGTCCGGCAGGGCCTGCCGCAGGGGCAGGTGACGGCAGTGTTCGATCTTGGAATGACCCATCCCGCCCGCGCCGTCGCAGAGGAAGCCGGTCTTGATACCGAGGGCGACCTGATCCTGCGGCGCGTGCAGATGGCGGATGGCCGCACCCGCGCTTTCATCAATGACCAGCCCGTCAGCGTCCAGATTCTCAAATCCATTGGCCAGCACCTTGTCGAAATCCATGGCCAGCACGATGATCGCGCTCTGACCGATACCAGCGAACACCGCGATCTGCTGGATGCCTTTGGCGGCTTGCAGCCCGCCGCTGCGGCTGTCGGTGCGCTCCATGCAGGATGGCGCAAGGCTGAGTTGGAGCTTGCCGCGCACAAGGCCCGGATCGAGAAAGCCCGCGCTGATGCCGACTACCTGCGTCACGCCGCTGATGAGCTGGACAAGCTCGCGCCAGAGGAGGGCGAGGAAACCCAGCTCGCCGAGCGCCGCCAGCGCATGATGCAGGCCGAAAAGGTGGTTGGAGAGCTGAACGAGGTGTTTGACCTCCTGTCCGGTCATGGCTCCCCCGTGCCCGCGCTGTCTTCCGCCCAGCGGCGGCTGGATCGCCGTGCTGAGCAGGCGCCGGATCTGGCCGGTCCTGCAGCAAAGGCGCTGGATCAGGCGCTCCTGGCGATAGAAGAGGCCCGTGACGCGCTGGAGAAGGCCCTGCGCGCGGCCGAGTTCGATCCGCGAGAGCAGGAGCAGATCGAGGAGCGCCTCTTCGCCCTGCGCGCCGCCAGCCGCAAGCACAACGTGCCGGTGGAAGCTCTTGCTGCGCTCGCCCAGCGCTATGCGGCGGACCTTGCAGCGCTCGACGCAGGCGAAGGTCACCTGAAGGCGCTGGAGACAGCCACGAGGGAGACAAGGGATGCCTACCAGGCCAAGGCCAGGGCGCTATCGAAAGCCCGCCTTGCGGCTGCGGGCGAACTGGACAAGGCAGTGAATGCCGAATTGCCGCCGCTGAAGCTGGAGCGCGCCCGTTTCATCAGCGAAATCGCCACGGATGAAGCCCGCGCCATGGCAGAGGGCATTGATACGGTCGAATTCCATGTGCAGACCAACCCCGGCACAAAGCCAGGCCCGATGATGAAGGTGGCGTCTGGCGGCGAGCTCTCGCGCTTCATGCTGGCGCTCAAGGTTGTGCTGGCGGACCGCGGTTCCGCGCCAACCCTCGTGTTCGACGAGATCGATACCGGTGTCGGCGGCGCGGTGGCTGACGCCATCGGGCAGCGCCTGGCGCGGCTGGCCGAGAAGGTGCAGGTCCTCTCTGTGACCCACGCACCGCAGGTTGCGGCCCGTGCTTCGCGTCATTTCCTCATCGCCAAGGAGGATGTGGGGCAGGGTGAGCGCGTGGCTACCCGCGTGGTGGCGCTGGAGACAAAAGCGCGGCGGGAGGAGATCGCCCGTATGCTGTCGGGAGCCGAGATCAGTGACGAGGCGAGGGCGGCGGCCGACAGGCTGCTGAACGGAGCGGTCTGATGCCCAGTTCAGCAATACCGGTCGAAGCACTCACTCCGCTGGAAGCCCGCATCGAACATGATGCGCTGGGAAGCGAGATCGCTGCGCACGACAAGCGATACCATCAGGACGATGCGCCCACGATCACAGATGCGGAGTACGACGAGCTCCGCCAGCGCTACAACGCACTGGAAGCAGGCTTTCCCGAACTGAAAAGCATTGTATCACAATCTACGAAAGTGGGTGCTGCGCCGTCCTCCCGCTTCGCCAAGGTACGGCACCGCGTCCCAATGCTGTCGCTAGACAATTGCTTCACGGACGAGGATGTGGCGGATTTCGTGGGGCGAGTCATGCGCTTCCTCAACCTGCCGTCAGCACCCGCCTTCACGGCTGAACCCAAGATAGACGGGCTCTCCTGCTCTCTGCGCTACGAGCGCGGCAAACTCGTCACCGCCGCCACCCGTGGCGACGGGGCGGAGGGCGAGGATGTGACGGCCAATGTCCGCACTATCCGCGAGATTCCGCATCAGCTTGCGGGTGCTGATTGGCCGGAAATCTGCGAAATGCGCGGCGAGATCTATCTCGGACACGCCGATTTCGCCGCGATCAATGCCGAGCAGGCGCGGCTGGGCGAGAAGATATTCGCCAATCCGCGAAATGCTGCTGCGGGCAGCCTGCGCCAGCTTGATTCCACGATCACGGCGAAGCGCCCCTTGCGTTTCTTTGCCTACGCCTGGGGCGAGATGAGCAGCATGCCTGCGACCACACAATGGGAGATGGTGCAGGCTTTCAAACGCTTCGGTTTCCAGACCAACCCGCGCATGGCTTTGTGCCATTCCACGGAAGACATGCTGGCGCTCTATCGCGGGATCGAGGCAGACCGCGCCGACCTCGGCTATGACATCGACGGCGTCGTCTACAAGGTCAACGATCTGGCGCTGCAGGGTCGCCTGGGTTTCGTTTCCCGCGCTCCGCGCTGGGCGACGGCGCATAAATTTCCGGCGGAACAAGCGACAACGCTGCTGGAGGGCATCGATATCCAGGTCGGCCGCACCGGCGCGCATACGCCTGTCGCCAAACTGAAGCCCGTGACGGTCGGCGGTGTCGTCGTCTCCAATGCGACGCTCCACAATGCCGAGGAAATCGCCCGGCTCGACGTGCGTGTGGGTGACACCGTGATGGTGCAGCGCGCCGGTGATGTCATCCCGCAGGTTCTGGGCTTCGTGGCGGACAAGCGCCCGGCGGAAGCAGAGCCCTATGTCTTTCCGCATGTGTGCCAGTGCGAACTGAAAACGCCGCTGGTGAAGGAGGAGACGGCGGCTGGCGAGGAAGGCAAGGTGCGCCGCTGTTCCGGCGAATTCGCGTGTCCCTTCCAGCAGACGGAGCACCTCAAGCATTTCGTCTCTCGCCGCGCCTTCGATATCGAGGGTCTTGGCGAGAAGCAGATCGAGTTTTTCTTCAATGATCCTGATCTGCCGGTGAAGACACCGGCGGACATCTTCACGCTGGCTGAGCGCGATGCCGCGTCTCCAGTCAGCAAGCTGAAGAACAAGGAAGGTTTTGGCGAAACCTCCGTGCGCAATCTCTTTGCGGCCATCGAGCAGCGCCGGACCATCGGCCTCGACCGCTTCATCTTTGCGCTCGGCATCCGCCATGTGGGCGAGACAACGGCGAAGGTCATAGCGCGCGCCTATGGCGCATGGCCTGCGTTCGAGACAGCGGCTTTCAAAGTCGCAGCAGGCGACCCAGATGCGCGGATCGAAATGGATGCCATCGATCAGGTGGGCGAAACCGTGATCGACGCCGTGGCGCGCTATTTCGCCGAGCCGCACAATCTCGCCGTAGTTGAGCAGCTGGTCAGCGCCCTGGCTATCCAGGAGGCTGAAAAGCCCAAGGCCGACACGGCGGTGGCAGGAAAAACCATCGTCTTCACCGGGAGCCTCGAAAAAATGACCCGCGACGAGGCGAAAGCCATGGCCGAGCGGCTGGGTGCCAAGGTCTCCGGCTCGGTCTCGAAGAAGACGGATCTGGTGGTGGCGGGGCCGGGCGCGGGTTCGAAGCTCGTGACTGCGAATGAGTTGGGCGTGCGGGTGATCAGTGAGGATGACTGGCTGGAACTGGTGGGATGAGGTTCAGGCGTCCCATTGAATCGGCCGCTGGGCTCGTTGATCAAGCACCCTCACGATGATCAGTTCATTGCTCGTAACGCGGTAGATAATCGAGAATGGCGTCTTCGAGATCGATAGCTCACGCAGTCCGGTTTCCTGCAGCAGATGGCCGATCTGCAAATGCTGCTGAATCAACCGCAAAGCTTTTGTGAAATGGATTCGGGCCGTATTCCCGCCCTCGGGAAAGACCTGGCCATAATAACGCCGGAACCAGCCGAGGTCTGTTTTGGCGTTTTCTGAGAAACGGATGTTCAAAGCGGATCAACCGCCTTGTTCGCAGGCCAGGTCGGTTCAGGCAGCTCATTCGCAGTGCCCCATGACTGGACCCATGCCATAACGACATCTCCGTCAATCAATCGACCAGCGCGGACATCATCCATGCCCTCTTCAATCGCCTGTCGCTTCCATTCCCGCCGCTCCAGAAGCTCCGATATCGCAGTCTGTGCAAGCCATGCCGCCGAACGGTCTTCGGCCTGCGCTTCGGCTTCAAGCCGGGCTTTCAGATCCGTGTCCATGCGCAGGGTGAATGAGGTTGTGGGCACGCTGAATCTCCTAGATGACTTGCAATGTAAGACAATGCCTTCCAATGTCAAGTCGAATGATCGATATCTCTCGTTTGCGACCATATAGTCGCACTCTGTGAGGGGCTGAACAAACAAGTTATTTTGAAAACTGCCAGCTTCTGGAACGGTAATATCGTATGTCTTCTTCAAGAGGAGGCTCATAACAGTGTCACGCTTGCGTAAAGCAAAAGACCGGGTTCTATCAACAGAAGGCGATGTCTCCTTCCGTGCCTTTGATGCCGTCGCGCGCCAGCTTGGTTTCGTCCTTTATCGCATTTCAGTCAGTCACCACATCTATCTTCATCCCAAAGTTCCACGCCCGCTGAATATCCAGCCCATCGGCAAGGACGTGAAGCGCTATCAGTTGCGGCAGTTCCGTGCTATTGTCATTGAGTTCGATTTGCTTGACGGAGCCCCATGAACCCCCGCTATCCCATTGTCGTTTTCTGGTCTGAGGAGGATCAGGTCTGGGTCGCGGATGCGCCCGATCTGAAGTCGTGCTCGGCATTCGGGGAAACGCGGGAGATGGCTGTGGCAGAACTGGACGTTGCCATGGATGCTTGGCTGGCAGCTGCGAGGTTTGCAGGGCAGTTGATCCCGTCGCCATCTCCGCCGGTTGCGCTGGTCGCCGCAGAGTAGACTTAGACTGGTTTTCCCCAGACTACGCGCCGCAACTGTCAGATCGAACCCAGCCACGTCGGCATCTCACGCGGCGCCCGCCCGGTACTTGCCGCCTCAACACAACCCTCCAGCGAATGATAGCGGAAGGACCCGGCGCTGAGATTGGGGCCGTAATGCGCGTATTTCGCCGAGTTCGTGATCACCCCGCCGCGCCGCGGCGGAATGACAGGCTCGCCCAGCATGCACCAGCAGGTGTCGGTGATGAAGCGCACGCCGAATGCCATGAGCCGCTCCAGCGTCCCTGCAGATTCGGCCTCGGCCAGCACCGCGCGTGACATTGTCACGATGACCTCGACATCCGGCGATTTTTGCCGGCCTGCTGCAAGGCTCGCGAGGCGCACCAGTTCCGTTGCGGAAAAGTGCGGATTTCCAAGCGCAACGAGGCCAATGGTGTCGTCGTCACCGAGGTTCAGCGTTCGCCAAGCATCATTGAGATCCTCTATCGTCACGGTTATCGGCTCGCCCGGATCATGCCCTCCAAGCGCGTCCTGCAATGTCGCCGCTTCTGGCGTCACACCAACCATGTGGAACATGGGCGCAGCGGATGTCGTGGCGAAAGCGGCGGAAAAACCCTTGAGATCGTCTGCGGTCGGGGCCGATTGTTCCAGTCCGGTAATGGCCGGAATATCGTTCGGCGACAGCAAGCCCGCGAGATAACCGAAGAGCGGATAGAAGGAATCATCCACAGCGCCGAGGCCGGAAAGTTTGATCACCCGCGTGGCAAAGCGCCCGTCCGCAAGATGGCAGCCGGCCAACGGAGCCCGCCCGGTCAGCGCAATGCAAAGGTCCAGATAATCCGGATACTTCTGCGTGCGCGCGCCCAGCACACTGTTGGCGAAAACGACGGCATTGGACTCGGCCCACGCGATTTGCTGGCCAAGAATCGGCGGATTCCCGATCAGATACGGCGCGCAGGTGAAGCTTAGCGCTGCGCCCATGTCCATATAGGCCTTCGCCTGCCTAGCGGACTGACCCGCAACCGCAGGATCAAGACCAAACGATTGCCAGTTTCTGAGGTCGGTCGAGATGGCGTTCAGCGATGTCGGGACTGCGAACGTGCCGTCGAGATCGCGGAACCTTTCCGCGATCTCGACGGATGCGGGTCCCGTCAGAATGCAGCAGTCGAGATGCGCGCGCTCCACATCGATCAGGCTTGGAGCGCCGAAAGCTTCGGCCATGCGGACGATGATCCTGAGGGCTGCTTGACGTGCCGTGCCATCGGCTCCCCCAAGCATTGCGTGATCGGCATCTGTCAAGGTGAGGGGAGGGGAGTCGGCCGCTTCACGCCTATCGACGGCAGCGCTTTGCGCCAACGCGGTGTTTCCGCTGACGACACCTCCCGTGATGGTCGCATGCTCCATCGATCCAACGCTGGCAAAATCATCGCGATCAAGCTGCACAACCGGAATCGAAACTCCGAACACTTCGTCCGCCAGGATCACGGCCAGCGTGAGGATTTGCTCTTCCTCGCAGAATATGAATCCTGCCGGTGCTCTCCCTGATCTGAGCAATTCGAGCATGACGCCGCTGGCGGAGCATGAGCCCCTGCCGCTGGGAATCGCCACAATGGCCCCTGTCAGGCAGTGTCCATGCAATGGGTGCCGCCGGTCGATGACGACTCCGGTTGCGGGATCAACACCACCCCAAAAACTCAGGCCGGTATCGGCATGCAGCAATGTTCCGCTGGCTTGACCATCGACAAGACAGAGGCCTTGGATGTGCTTCATGCCCGGTTTGATCCCCGCTTGCCCCAGACCATGACACCCCATGCTGCCGCCGTCAGGCCGAACATGATGATCGCCATGGGCAAAGGCGAAGTCGTCGTCACCTGTCCTGCGATAAAACTCATGATGGCGCCCAGCCCCATTTGCAGGAATCCGACCGCGCCTGAGGCTGCGCCAGCAGCCTTGGGATCGACACTGACCGCACCCGCGATGGCATTGGGCAGGAGGAATCCGTTGCCCATTGCCATGAAAAAACAGGGAACGAAAAGTGCCGCCGGATGCATGACGGGTCTCAGCGCCAGCGCCAGCAAAACTGTCATGCCCGCCACGCCCAGAATGTTGCCGATGAAGATCATGCGCGCGCTGCCAAGCTTCTCCGAAAAGCGACCCGAGCAGAAATTGCCAATCATGTAGCCGCCGGAAAGGCAGACAAACCAGATGCCATATGCCAGCTTGGGCATCTGCATGGCATCCACCACGAGGTAGGGAGCCGCACCAAGGAACGCGAGAAAAGCAGCTGTTGTGAAGGCCGCGCCCAGCGCATAGCCCATAAAACGCCTGTTCTGGACGACTTGCCAGGAACGTTTGAGCATGTCGCCAGTGGTCTGTGTGCTGATGGAGGTAGGCCGTGTTTCCGGTAGCTTCAGGTATGTCAGCACAGCGCCGATGGCTCCAATCACCAGCGAGAAGACAAAGATCATCCGCCAGCCATAGGTGTCGTCGATAAATCCGCCAATCGCCGGAGACATAAGGGGTGCGATCACCATCCCCATCGTGACATAGCCGATCACGCTGGCAGCTGAATCGCGCGGGGCAAGATCGCGCACGATGGTGCGGGAAAGGGCCTGTCCTGCGGTTCCGCCCGCAGCCTGCACAATGCGCGCAGCAACCAACAGCATAATGCTTGTGGCAAAGGTGGCAGCCACGCAAGCCAGCACATAAAGCGCGAGCGATCCCAGCAGCACCGGTCGGCGACCGAACCGGTCAGCCAGCCCGCCGATGAAAAGCTGCGAGATCGCCTGCGATGCCAGGAACAATGACAGCGTCAGTTGCACCTCGCTGCGCGAGGCATTCAGCGCCGCCGCAAGCCCCGGCATGGATGGCATCAGGATGTTAAGCGCCAGCGGGCCGATCATGGAGACAATGATCAGGACAGGAAGGATGCTGCGCAGCAGCGGCTGGTTGCCGGACTCGTTCACAGCGCCGCGCAGGCCGCTTTGAGCCACGCGCATGTTGGCGCATCGACAAGCGGGCCGATCACCTTCAGCACACGGGTGTGATAGGCGTTCAGCCAGCGCCGCTCGGTCTCCGTCAACAGGCTCACCTTGATCAGCCGCCGGTCGATGGGACACAGCGTCAGCGTCTCGAAACCCAGCATGCTGCGCTCGGCTCCGGCAATCGCCCGCTCCTCCACCAGAACGAGGTTCTCGATGCGGATGCCATAGTGCCCAGTCTTGTAATAGCCCGGCTCGTTCGAGAGCATCATGCCCGGCTCCAGCGGCGTGGTGCCCAGCCTGGCGATGCGCTGCGGCCCTTCGTGCACGCCAAGGTAGCTGCCCACGCCGTGGCCGGTGCCGTGATCGAATTCCAGCCCGGCCTGCCACAGGAACTGCCGGGCGAAGCTATCGAGCTGCGCGCCGCTTGTGGCTTTTGGAAAGACAGCGAGCGAGATAGCGATCATGCCTTTCAGGACGCGCGTGTTGCGGTCCATCATCTCGCCCGTCGGCTTGCCGATAGCGACCGTGCGGGTGATATCGGTAGTGCCGTCGACATATTGCCCGCCGGAATCAATGAGATAGATGCCTTTCGCGATGCGGCGGTTTGAACCCTCGTTTACCCGGTAATGCGGGAGCGCCGCATTCGGGCCAGCCGCTGAAATCGTGTCGAAGGAAATATCTTTCAGCTTGCCTGTCTCGCGGCGGAAGCCTTCCAGTGCGATGGCTGCGCTGATTTCGGTCACTTTGCCCTTTGGTGCTTCTGCGTCCAGCCAGCACAGGAAACGCACCATCGCCGCGCCATCGCGAATCTGCGCGGCCCTCGCTCCCTCGCATTCCGCCCGGTTTTTGACCGCCTTGCGCAGGGCAATCGGGTTGATGCCGACATTTGCAGTGCCGCCTGAGCTTTTCAGATGATCCACCAGCGCAGCACTGGCGCTCTCGCGGTCGAAACGCACTCTGGCTTTCGCAGCGCCCAGTTTCATGAGAGCCGCTTCGAGCGCCAGCGGTTCGCGCACATCCGCCATATCCTCAAGCGAGGCCCGCACGCTGTTGGAAAGCTTGCGCCCATCCAGAAAAAGCTGAGGGCGGCCATCTTTCGGCAGAATGGCATACCCAATGGGCAGCGGCATATGGGACACGTCCCCGCCACGGATGTTGAACAGCCAGGCGATGCCCGTAGGGTCGGTAATCGCCAAAGCGTCAAGTTGCTCCTTGGCGAGCCACGCCTTGAGTTCCCCGATCTTCACTTTGCTTGCAACACCCGCCAGTTTCACGGGGTGCGGCATG
>CAXTUM010000051.1:0-9895 GCA_964247205.1 uncultured Beijerinckiaceae bacterium | reverse complement strand
CATGCCGCTCTATGAAGTCTTCATCCGCCCCAAGGCAGGCCTCTCGCACAAGCATGTGGGCAGCCTGCATGCGCCGGATGACACGATGGCGCTGCAGATGGCGCGCGATGTCTACACGCGGCGCGGCGAGGGTGTCTCGATCTGGGTGGTCGCGTCAAAGCTGATCGCGGCATCGGACCCGGCTGACAAGGACATGCTGTTCGAGCCCACGGCCTCCAAGGTCTACCGGCACCCCACGTTCTATGACGTGCCGGATGAAGTCGGGCATATGTGATGGAAGCTCCTCTCTTCACCTACGTGCTGCGGTTGGCGGACAATGCGCTGGTGCTCGGCCATCGCCTCTCCGAATGGACCGGGCGCGGCCCGACGCTGGAGGAGGATATCGCGCTCTCCAATCTCGGTCTCGATCTGATCGGGCAGGCCCGGATGCTCTATGATTATGCGGGCAAGGTGGAGGCGAAAGGCCGCGATGAGGATGCGTTGGCCTACCTCCGTGGCGACCGGGACTACCGCAACGTCCTGCTGGTCGAACAGCCGAATGGTGATTTCGCCGCGACGATGATGCGCCAGCTGATCTATGCCGCTTTCGCGCATCCTTTTCAGCAGGCGTTGATGCGGTCAATCGACCAGACGCTGGCCGGCATCGCGGCCAAGGCCGAAAAAGAGATGGCTTATCATGTCCGCCATGCGGCGGAATGGGTGATCCGGCTTGGCGACGGCACGGAGAAAAGCCGCGAGCGGACACAGGCCGCCGCTGATGATCTCATGATCTACGCAGGTGAGCTGTTCGAAACCGATGGCGCGGACTGCGCACTGATCGCGGCGGGGATAGCGCCTGATCCCGCATCACTACGGGCAGTCTTCGACAAGACCATCGCCGATGTGTTTGCCGAGGCCACGCTGGTGCTGCCCAAATCGGGCTTTGCCCAGACCGGTGGCCGAACCGGCATTCACAGTGAGCATTTGTCATTGATGCTGGCCGAGATGCAGTCGCTGCACCGGGCGCACCAAGGGGCCGTGTGGTGATGGAAGACCGCGCCCGCGCCGCCATCGCCACCGTCTGCGACCCTGAAATCCCCGTGCTTACGCTCGATGATCTTGGTGTCATCCGCCGTGTCGCTCTGGCCGATGACGGCGTGATCGAACTCGATATTACACCGACCTACTCGGGTTGCCCGGCCATGGCGGTGATGACGCTCGACCTGCAGACCGCGCTCGCCGAAGCAGGGCTGGCGAACGCGCGCATCCGCACCGTGCTGTCACCAGCCTGGACCACGGACTGGATGAGCGCGGCAGGCAGGGCCAAGCTCACCGAATACGGCATCGCTCCGCCCGCCGCGACGTCTTCCCGCCGGGCGCTTTTCGGCGAGGATGACGCATTGGCCTGCCCGCGTTGCCAATCCGTCCAAACCGTCAAAATCAGTGAATTCGGCTCGACCGCCTGCAAGTCGCTCTGGCGCTGCCAGAGCTGCCTTGAGCCCTTCGACGCCTTCAAATGCATCTGAGCCCCGCATGAGCCGTTTCCATGCCCTGACCGTCGCCGATGTCCGCCGCGAGACCCGCGACAGCGTCTCGATCCGTTTTGCCGTGCCGGACAATCTGCAATCTGCTTTTGCCTTTCTTCCGGGGCAATACCTGACATTGCGGGCCAGCATCGACGGCGAGGACATCCGCCGCTCGTATTCCATCTGTTCAGCACCAGATGACGGGGAGCTGCGCATCGGCATCAAGAAGGTAGTTGGCGGTGCATTCTCCACCTTCGCCAACGAGAGTCTGACTGTTGGCAGTCTCATCGACGTCATGCCGCCACAAGGACGGTTCACGCCAAAGCCGGCAAGCGCGGGGCGGCATGCGCTCGGCATCGCGGCAGGCTCCGGCATCACGCCCATCCTCTCCATCATCCGCAGCGTCCTGTCCCGCGAGCCCGCCTCGCGTGTCACCCTGATCTACGGCAACCAGACCTCGCAATCCGTCATGTTTGCGGAGGAGATCGAGGATCTCAAGAACCGTCATCTCGGACGCTTCGCCGTCGCCCACATTCTCTCCCGCGAGGCGCAAGACGTGGCGGTTCTGGCCGGCCGGATCACGGCTGAAAAGCTGGAGGCTCTCGCCAGAGGTATGTTGAATCTCGCAAGTGTGGATGAAGCCTTCCTCTGCGGTCCCGAGGGCATGGTTAGCGAGGCGAGGGCCGCGCTCCGGGCGCTTGGCATGGCGCCTGAGCGGATCATGGCCGAACTCTTCACGACATCCGCGCTGCGCAAGCGATATGTAGTGCCCGCCATCTCAAACACGGTTGCTGAAATTGTCTCGCGCATCACCGTCACGCTGGATGGCAAGCGCCATGCGTTTGACCTGCTGGAGGGCGATGAAAGCCTGATTGATGCGGCGGAGCGCAACGGCATCGAACTGCCCTATTCCTGCAAGGGCGGCATGTGCTGCACCTGCCGGTGCAAGGTCGAATCAGGGGCGGCAGATATGGTGCTGAACTATTCGCTGGAAGACTGGGAAATGAATGCGGGCTTCATCCTGGGTTGCCAGGCCAGGCCGACGACGCTGGCGCTGGCGCTGGATTTTGACCAGCTTTGACCGCAGATTCTTGCTGCGATTCTGAGGCTGGGCCTTTTCAGCATTGTTTTTTGCAACCACGGGCCTGTCCGGATCGACAGCCTTGATTGATATGCTACTCCCGGTCTGGGCTGATACAAGCAATCACTTCGGACGGTTGGGGCGGCTGATCCGGGAGGAGAAACACATGAGACTCTGTTTTGTCGTTGGTGCCCTGACCGCACTTCTGGGAACCGCACCTGCATCGGCGCAAAGCTGCCAGGAGAATTTCCAGGTCGAGGGAACAGCCTTGATCACCGCTCTGAATTTCCGGACCTCGCAGAATTTCCCAGGCCTCGATCAGCGAAAAGCTGTCAGCAATCTGCGTTCGGCCATGCTCGCCGAGGGCTTCAGCAACATCGCGGTGGACAATGCGTCGGGTTCGCTGACTGCGGTGCAGGAATCATCGGGGTCAGGACGTCCGCAGACCTTGCGCATTTCAGCGCGCAAGGCGGGTAATGCCACGCGTGTCGATGCGGTGTTCATGATACAGGCCGGTCAGGTGGCAGATGCCAATACGGTTCGCACCAGCCTGTGCCGCGTTCTGGCCGGGGCGCGCCTCTAGACGAAACTCATCGGATCGACATCCACACCGACGCGAATACCCCTGCGCTCCTTCGGGCCATTGGCCAGCATGGAGCGCAGTAAGCCCTGCATGTCGCTTTCGCGCGGGCCTCGCACCAGCAGGCGGAAGCGGTACTTTCCCCGAATCAGGGCGATGGGGGCTTCCGCCGGGCCAAGCAGGGACAGGCCTGCCCAGCGCGGTTCATTGTCAGCGTTCAGCAGCTGCAATCCAGCGCGGGCCAGGTCGCGCGCGTGGACTTCTGCCGCAGTCTTGTCCGGACCTGAAATGACGATCCCGGCAAGACGCCCGAACGGCGGCAGTCTCGCCGCCCGACGCATGGCGATTTCCTCGGCATAGAACCGCTCGACATCGCCGGACAGGATGGCCCGGATCACGGGATGATCGGGATCGTGGGTCTGGATCAGCCCGCGCCCCGCGACCTCACCGCGCCCCGCCCTACCCGTCACCTGCTGCAGCAGCTGGAACGTGCGTTCGGCGGCGCGGGGATCACCGCTGGTCAGGCCGACATCCGCATCGACCACGCCGACCAGCGCAAGGCCGGGGAAATTGTGGCCCTTGGCCACTAGTTGCGTGCCGATGATCAACTGGAACTCTCCCGCCGCCACGGCATCCAGCTCGCGCTTCAGGCGCTCGGTGCCGCCGGGAAAATCCGAGGAGAGCACAATGGTCCGCACGCCGGGAAAGGTGACGGCGGCCTCTTCCGCCAGCCGCTCCACGCCAGGTCCGCACACGGTCAGACTGTTTTCCGCACCACAGGCCTCGCAGCGCTGCGGCGTGCGTTCGATATGGCCGCAATGGTGGCAGACGAGCGAGCGGCGAAAGCGGTGCTCCACCAGCCAGGCGCTGCAATCCGGGCATTGCCAGCGGTGGCCGCAATGGCGGCAGAGCGTGAGGGGCGCATACCCCCGGCGGTTGAGAAACAGCAGTGCCTGATCTCCCGCGGCAAGCGTCTGCGCCACGGCGTCCTTCAACGGCGCCGAAATCCAGCTGCCGGGACGCATGGGATGGGCCTTCAAGTCGATGGCTGCAAGCGCGGGCAGCATGCGTCCGCCAAAGCGCTCCGGCAGCCGCACATGGGCATACCGCCCGCTCCCGGCGTTCACCCGGCTTTCCACCGATGGCGTGGCCGAGGCCAGAATCACTGGGCAGCCCTCGATGCGCCCCCGCACCACGGCCATGTCGCGGGCGTGATAATGCACGCCGTCTTCCTGCTTGTAGGCCTGCTCGTGCTCCTCATCGATGATGATGAGGCCAAGATGCGCAAAGGGCAGGAACAGGGCCGAGCGCGCGCCGACCACCACCTTTGCATCACCTGCTGCAATGGCGCGCCAGAGACGGTCCTTTTTGCTGCTGCCGACGCCGGAGTGCCATTCGGCTGGCTTGACGCCGAAGCGCTTCTCGAACCGTGCCAGAAACTGCGCTGTGAGCGCGATTTCCGGCATCAGGATCAGCACCTGCCGTCCCGCACGAACGGCTGCGGCTACAGCCTCGAAATAGACCTCTGTCTTGCCCGATCCCGTGATGCCCTCCAACAGGCTGACCGCGAATTTGGTGTTGGTGACTGCGGCAACCAGCGATGCAGCGGCCTCCGTCTGCATCACGCTCAGATCGGTTACGGCATGATCGGGGTCGGGCGCAGGCGCTACGCTTTCGGGCGGCAATGGAACAGCTTCCATCACCTCGGCATCGACCAGCGCATCAATCACGCCGGTGGAAACGCCAGCCAGTCTGGCGAGATCAATCTTCGGGAAGGCAAATCCGCTTTGCGCCGCGAGGATCACGCGGCTGCGCGCTTCGGTCAGCTTGGCCGGATGATTGCCCGTGAGCCGCACGCCGTAGCGCGGCTTTTCAGCACTGGCAGCCTCGGGATCACGGATCGCCATCCGCGCCACCATGCCCTTGGGAGCCAGAGTGTAGCTGGCGATCCAGTCCACGAAGCGCCGGAGATTGGCTGACACCGGCGGCCAGTCATGGCGGGCGATCACGGCCTTGAGGTTACCGCCGCTGCCCGCTGGCGCATCGGGATCACGGTCCCAGACCACGCCGATGGTTTCGCGCGTGCCCAGCGGCACGGTGACGAGATCGCCCGGCGCAAGGGAAAGCCCGGGGGGTGCGCGGTAGCTGTAGGCTTTATCCAATGCGAGCGGCAGCAGTACGTCGATAACGCGGGCGGGCGCTTCGAAAAGATCCTCGATGGTGGGTGAGTCGGTCATGGTTCCGGTGTTCGAGCTTCCAGGATTCTTTCGTTCAAGTTTCATGGAGCTTTAAGCCCAATCAACGACACTAGGCCATGCTCATTTCGCCCGACATCACCACCGCAACCAGCCAATGGCTCGGCCATCTCTCCCATGAACGGCGGCTGGCGGCGGGCACGCTGGAAGCCTATGGCCGCGACACGCGCCAGTTCTTCACGTTCTTGGCCGGATATTTCGGTGGCGCACCCAGGCTTTCCGAACTCAAGACCCTGAAACCTGCCGATATCCGCGCCTTCATGGCGGAACGCCGCCGTGACGGCATCGAGAGCCGTACGCTGATGCGCCAGTTGGCGGCCTTGCGTTCACTGTTCCGCTATCTCGAACGGGAGGGGCAGGCCATCGCCTCGCCCTTTTCCGCTGTTCGCAGCCCGCGAATCGCGAGAGGCCTGCCCAAGCCGCTGCCGCCGCTGGCAGCGCGGGCGCTGGCCGATGCCGATCTGCGCGCGGGCGAGGACCGCCCGCAATGGGTGCTGGCGCGCGATGCCGCTGTGCTGTCGCTGCTCTATGGCTCAGGCCTGCGCATCGCCGAGGCCTTGTCCTTGCGCCGCAAGGATGCGCCGGATGGCCGCGATGGCCTCACCGTGACCGGCAAGGGCAACAAGACGCGTGGCGTTCCCGTGCTGCCGCAGGTGTCGAAGCTGATCGGGGACTATATCGCGCTCTGCCCCTGGCCTCTGCCGCCGGAAGGTCCGCTGTTCGTGGGCCAGAAGGGCGGGCCGCTCAGCCCGCGCATCATCCAGCTGGCGATGGCCTCATTGCGCGGCGCTCTGGGCCTGCCTGAAAGCGCCACGCCGCATGCGCTGCGGCATTCTTTCGCCACGCATCTGCTGGCGCGCGGCGGTGATTTGCGGACCATTCAGGAACTGCTGGGCCATGCATCGCTGTCGAGCACGCAGATCTATACCGCAGTGGACATGAACCGGCTTATGGCGAGCTACCGGGCTGCGCATCCCAGAGCTTAAACTACAGGGGCGCGACTCACTCCGGTGCACCCGTCGTCAAAGCCAGCGCATGCAGCACGCCGCCCATGTTGCCCTTCAGCGCGGCATAGACCATCTGGTGCTGGCGCACCTTCGGTATACCTTTGAAAGCTGCAGAAATCACCGTCGCGGCGTAATGGTCGCCATCGCCAGCCAGATCCTTGATCTCGACCACAGCATCAGGGATGCCGTCCTTGATCATGCGCTCGATATCGGCGGCGGCCATTGGCATTGAATACGATCCTTACGCCATATAGCCGGGCAACCAGCCCTCGTGGGCCGTGCGCAGCTCATCCAGAGATATGGGCGTCTCGCCGGGCAGCGTCAACGACTGGCCCGCGGTCACGCCGAGGACCATCACTGGCACGCCCGCTTTCGCGGCTTCCGCCATGATCTTTGCGGCCTCAGCCTCGCGCGCCGTGATCACGTAGCGCGCCTGATCCTCGCCGAAGAGGAACGCATGCGCGGGCAGCGCCTGATCCGTCTCCTGCACAATGCAGCCCATGCCGCCAGCCATCGCCATTTCGGCCAGCGTGACAGCAAGGCCACCATCGGAGCAATCATGCACGGCTGTGACGCGCCCCGCGAGAATGAGCCCGCGCACAAAATCGCCGTTGCGCTTCTCGGCAGCAAGGTCGACCGGCGGCGGTGCGCCTTCTTCGCGGCCCGCGAGTGTTTCGAGGTAAGCAGAAGCGCCCAGCCAGCCTGCAGTCGCGCCAACCAGCAGCACGTGCTCGCCCTCTGATTTGAAGCCGATTGTCATGTGCTTGCTGACATCGGCCAGCAATCCCACCCCGCCGATGGACGGCGTCGGCAAGATCGCCTGTCCGTTGGTCTCGTTGTAGAGCGATACGTTTCCCGAAACGACGGGATAATCCAGCGCCCGGCACGCCTCGCCGATGCCGCGGATGGCCATCACAAGCTGCCCCATGATCTCGGGGCGCTCGGGGTTGCCGAAGTTGAGATTGTCCGTGATCGCGATGGGCAATCCGCCAGACGCCGTGATGTTGCGCCAGGTCTCGGCAACCGCCTGCTTGCCGCCCTCGAACGGATCGGCCTCGATGTAGCGCGGCGTGCAATCGACGGTCAGCGCCAGACCCTTGGGGCCGTCGTGGATGCGCACCACGGCGGCGTCTCCGCCGGGGCGCTGCAAGGTGTTGCCGCCAATGATGGAATCATACTGCTCCCAGACCCAGCACTTGGAGCAAAAGTCAGGACTGCCGATGAGATTCAGCAGGGCGGCACGGTTGTCCATCACAGGCGTGATATCCGCGGCGTTCAGCACAGGGCGCTTCTTCGGTTCCACCCAGGGCCTGTCATATTCCGGCGCCAGATCACCCAGTTCCTTGATCGGCAGATCGGCCTTCACCTCGCCGCCGTGCTTGATGACGAAACGCAGCGTATCGGTGGTGTGGCCGACAACGGCGAAATCGAGCCCCCATTTGGTGAAGATGGCGCGGGCCTCGGCCTCCTTCTCGGGCTTCAGCACCATGAGCATGCGCTCCTGGCTTTCCGACAGCATCATTTCATAGGCCGTCATGCCCTCCTCGCGGCAGGGCAGGAGATCGAGGTTCATCTCGACGCCCAGATCGCCCTTGGCGCCCATCTCGACGGCGGAGCAGGTGAGGCCCGCAGCCCCCATGTCCTGGATGGCGACGACGCAACCCTTCGCCATGATCTCGAGGCAGGCCTCCAGCAGCAGCTTCTCGGCGAAGGGATCGCCGACCTGCACGGTGGGGCGCTTTTCCTCCGAGGCATCATCGAATTCGGCGGACGCCATGGTAGCACCATGGATGCCGTCGCGCCCGGTCTTGGAGCCGAGATAGACGATGGGCAAGCCGACACCCGTGGCCTGCGAGGTGAAGATGCCGTCGCGTTTGGCCAGCCCCACCGCCATGGCGTTGACGAGGCAATTGCCGTTGTAGCGCGCATGGAAACCCACGGAACCACCAACGGTGGGCACGCCGAACGAGTTGCCATAGCCGCCGATGCCCGCGACCACGCCCGACACCAGCTGCTTCGTCCTGGGATGCGCGGGATCACCGAATCGCAGGAAATTCAGCGCCGCGATGGGCCGTGCCCCCATGGTGAAGACATCGCGCAAAATGCCGCCCACACCCGTCGTCGCGCCCTGATAGGGCTCGATATAGGACGGGTGGTTGTGGCTCTCCATCTTGAACACCACGACATCGCCATCACCGATATCGACCACACCCGCGTTCTCTCCCGGGCCATAGACCACGCGCGGCCCCTTGGTGGGCAGCGTCTTGAGGTGGATTTTCGAGGATTTGTAGGAGCAATGCTCGTTCCACATGGCGGAAACGATGCCGAGCTCGGTGAAGGTGTGGTCGCGGCCCACGAGTTTGAGGAAGCGTGCGTATTCGTCCGGCTTGAGGCCGTGCGACGCGACGAGTGCGGGGGTGATGGCGGGTTCTTTGGCGGGGGGAGGTGTTGATGACATTCGGGGGGTTTAGCAGAGGGGCACGGGGAGCGAAACGGGGACTGCGTGCGAATTCCGGAGCGAAGCGGAGAAAATCGGAATCTGTCCCCTGGTATGCGGTCCGGCCGGTCCGCGGCAACCGCCCGTGCAAATCATGCAATGTGCGGTGTTACTTGTATTCATTTTGGGACAAACCTGACTTGAACCAAACAGCTTCCTGTAAGCCCGGGCGGTTCAGTTTGGCACGCCGAAGGCTTCAATGATCCTCGCTGGCCAGGAAATGTCGGACCACACGGTAATCCGCTACCGCGAAGGTCTTGGACCAGATGCGCATATCAGCCGCTTCATGCCGTGGCATTCAGCCGCCGAGCACCGGTTGGACCTTCCGTTCCTCGTGGCACAACCTGCCGTACCATTTGATGGTCCGTCAGTGATTGTCACTCACCATCTGCCCGGCAGCCGATCCATCGCGGCACGGTTCCAGGGATCCTCCCTGAACCCGGCGTTCGCATCAGCGCTGGAATGGTTGATCGAGCGCAGCGAGCCTTTGCTCTGGGTCCATGGTCATACGCATTCGAGTTGCGATTATCACATTGGAACCACCCGCATCCTCTGCAATCCGAAGGGTTATGGGCCGGATCATGTCCGGCAGACCCCGATCACAAACCCTCAATTCTATCCACGGCTGGTGATCGAAGTTCGCAAATGAACCATGGCCTTTGCATTCAGGCGACGAGAAGTAATGGCCCTGTTGACATCGTCAGACCAGGCCCTTCAAAGATCGCAGCGCGCCCTAAAGCGGACCATGCCCGGTCACCCGACCAACGGCAAAGTGCGCCATTGTTGCCGTTCGGCTTTGGAGCGGAAATATGCGATTGCGGCCATTCAACCCATCCTAACGGGGACGCGGGTAACAATCAGGCACGGCTGACAGCTTCGCTTTGAAACAAGACCTACTGGCGCAGCAAACTTCGCCTAGGCCGTGTTGACAAACCGGATTCCCAAATCGGCAAGGTTCTGATTCAAGGTA
>CAXTUM010000050.1:0-9935 GCA_964247205.1 uncultured Beijerinckiaceae bacterium | reverse complement strand
GCCATCGTCGATCCTGGGGGCTCGCACAAGCAGTTCCGAAGCATCGGTGAGGCGGACCAGCATGACGAATCCGTCGTCGTAGCCGATGGCCAGCACCAGCGCGCCGGGATGGAACGCGACTTGGCTGACCCGCACCGGGCGCACGCCGCATTCACGCGGGGCCTTGCCCATGGGTCCGTCCTTGCCCGAAAAAGGCCAGATGATTGCGGCTTCCGCGCCGGACGTCGCCAGCCAGTTGCCGTCATGCGACCAGCTCATGGAACGAGTCTTGGCGGGATATCCCGTCATCCGCATGTGCGCCTTGTCAGCGATACGCCAGCCATGCAGCGCATTTTCCTGCATGGATGTCACAACGTAACGCCCATCAGGCGACACTGTGGCGTCGATGTGGGAGCCCTTCCACGGCAGCGGCTCGGGTTCGGCGCTGGTGTTGGGAAACCAGAGGCTCGCGCCATTGTAGTGCGAAATGGCCAGCCTGTAGCCCTTGGGGAGAAACGCCAGCCCGCGCGCTGTGGTGGGGGCGCTCATCACCTTGATGTCGCCTTTGGCAGACCTTGCACTGACGGTCTTGCCAGTTGACCATGCGACCGAGCCATCGGGTGCTATGGCAATGGCATCGATCCATTTGCCCTTCTCATCGGCCAGAACTTCACCTGATGCATCAGCGCGTGTGCGGATAATGCGGCCATCCTCACCGCCGGTGAGGATGGAATCCTTGGTGAAGGTTGCGACCAATAGACCGCCGGGATGTGCGCGGGTTTCCTTCAGATCAGGGCCAATGATGGCAACCGTACCATCGGCACAGGCCAGAACCGCAGCGTCACCCAGAAAGGATGCGCCGATGACATGCGCCGCAAGCTTGTGCGGGACAACGCGGCTGGAGAGGTCGGGAGGTGCTGCCATGATCGGGACTGGATAGCCCAAGACCGCCCGAATGCAACAGTATCACGCATGTTTCTGTTGCATGGAGCGTCAGAACTTGTCGAGATCTCGGCCTTTCACGCCGTCCAGACTTTTCGCATCCATCGCCCCATCCGGCGCATAATAGCCAGCGGCTTTCTTGGCCTCCATTTCCACGGAAGCATCGGACGGCACCAGTTCATCGGGGATCGGCACGCGCTCGCCGATCTCGATGCCGGAATTGACCATGGCGTCGTATTTCATGTTCGACATCGACATGAGGCGGTCGATACGGCGGATGCCGAGCCAGTGCAGGATATCGGGCATCAATTGCTGGAAGCGCGCGTCCTGCACGCCCGCCACGCATTCCGTGCGCTCGAAATAGGTCGCGGCGCTGTCGCCGCCTTCCTGACGCTTGCGGGCGTTGTAGACCAGAAACTTGGTGACCTCCCCCAGCGCCCGGCCTTCCTTGCGGTTGTAGACAATGAGGCCCACACCGCCGTTCTGCGCCTCGCGCGTGCATTCCTCGATGCCATGCACCAGATAGGGGCGGCAGGTGCAGATGTCGGAGCCGAAGACATCGGAGCCGTTGCATTCGTCGTGCACCCGGCAGGCGATGCGGTGCTTGCCTGATGAAAGCTTCTCGGCGTCCCCGAAGATATAGGCGGTCATGCCGCCGATGGGCGGGAAGAAGACCGAAAGGTCAGGCCGTGTCACCAGTTCCGGGAACATGCCGCCGGTCTGCTCGAACAACTGGCGGCGCAGATTGGTCTCGGAGGTGCCGAAACGCTCGGCAATGCCCGGCAGATACCAGACAGGATCGACCGCGACCTTGGTCACCGCGATATCGCCCGAGGCCTTCATGATATCGCCATCCGCCGTGATATGTCCGTCCGCCATGCGTGCCTGGATTTCAGGAAGGGTGATCCGCGCCTTGGTGACGGCAATGGTCGGGCGGATATCGACGCCCTCGCCAATCTCTTTGGCAAACACCTCCGCCACGAGATGCCCCCAGGGATCGAGAGAGACGATCTTCGCCGGATCGTTCCACTGTGGATGGGGCCCCAGTTTCACCGGTGGATGCGTGTTGTGGAGATCGGGCCGCACCAGCGGATTGAGCGCGCCGGATGACACGGCCAGCGCCCGGTAGAGCGAATACGCGCCGCCGACCGCACCGATGACGTTTCGGTCGCCAAGCCGGGTGACAGTCCCGATCAGCGCCCCGCGTTTCGCCGGATCAGCTTCCCCCCAGTGGATCGGGAAACGGACTTCGCCTGGTTCCGGATGCGAGGTGAGGCGGATGTGACCGGTACGATTGACGCCAGACATACTGTGATCCCTTCAGCGCCGCCCGAAATGCAGAAAGCCCCCCGCGATTCGGAGGGCCTTGCTGATCAGGCCAGTGCCTTCGATCTGAGACAGGATGATCTTGCCCCGCGTTCCCGTCAAGAGACTTCAAGCCGTGACCTTAACGCCGCGCAAGACGTCAGCGCTGTGCCTGCCGGGGCGCAGGTTTGCCGCCCATCGTCTGCAATTGCCGCCAGCTGTTGTTCTGGGCCGTCATCGAGCGGACGTAGGCGATGTTCGCTGCCGCCTCGGTTGGCGAAAGATCTTTGGAAGCAGCCTCTTCGGATTCCCGGAACTTGCCCTGCAGCGCCAGCACAAGGGCGAGATTGCCGCGCACACGCGGACTTGAGGCGGGATTGGCGACCGCCTTCCGCATCACCTGCTCCGCCTCGGCCAGGCGGTTCGACAAGGCATAGGACAGGCCGAGATTGGACAGGATGTTGGGATCATCCGGCTGCAGCTGAAGCGCCGCCTGATAATACTGCTGCGCCTCGGTGTGCTTGCCGGTCTGGTCAGAGATCGCGCCCTGCGTGGAGAGCACGCGCCAGTCCGGCTTGTCCGGCGTATGGGCCCGTGACAGCACCTCCATGGCCTCGGCGAACCGGCCGCCATCGGCCAGCGCCTTGCCCAGCGCCGCCGCAACCTCGCGGTCGTTCGGATAGCGCACCGCCGTGGTCTGAAGAACCGCGATGGCCTGGTTGATTTGGTTGATGTCGCGCAAGACGCGCGCATAGGTCATCGAGACGCGCTTGTCGCCGGGATTCTTGTCATACTGGCGGCCCAGCTGCTCCATCGCCGCGCGCTTCTCGGCATCGGTCATGTCCTGCACCTGCCGGTTGATCGACCCGGTGATCTCCGCAGCCTCCTTGCGCATGCAGCCACCGAGAGACAGCGCGCCTAAGGCAGCAGCGATGGCAAGCGTCCGCGCTGCTGACCAGAATGATACGGCATGAAAGGGCAGATGCATGGCGGGAATACTCGACCGTAGAGGGGTGGAATGCAGCTGCCATCAGTACTTTGTTAACCCTAACGCATCGTTAAACGCCGTTCTCGCCATAACACCCCGAGGCTTAACCGGTCGGCAACCTTACTGCGGCATTATCCATGAACGGGAATGTGAGCCGCAGAAGCGGAGCACCGTCCCCCAGTTGCGTTCGAGTGCGTTGCGTATGCGTTTTTCCAGGCGTTCTTCGCGGAAGAATTCTGTCCGGCGGCCCAAGGTGGTGCGCCCGCTGAAACCATGGCTGCTGGCCATCGGTATGCTGGTCTCGTTTACCGCGACCGCTGGCATCCGCACCAGTGTGGATCCCTCGACGCCCGGCCTGCGCTTTGACTCCACACCCGAGAATATCACCATCGCATGGCCAACGCTGACCGCGCCGGATATCGCGGCGGCGGCCGAAGATTTTGTTGTCCCGCGCCCGCCCCTGCTGGCGGAACCGCCGAGCGCAGAGGCAGACGAGGAACCTCATCTGCAGCCGGGGTTCTGGCGCGGCGCACAGCCGACGGATGGACAGGAAGAACTCTCCGGGGCCACACCCGAAATTTCCGTGCTCTTCCGTCTGGGCGGCGAAATGATGCCTGCGGCGCAGCCATTCTCCGATGATGACGGCGGCCCGGTCGTCGGTGCTTTCAGCGGACTGGCCGAGGCCGTTGTGGCCGCGCTGCCTGAAGCCTCCCCCGAAATGCCGAGGCCGCAGGATACAATTGTCATCGCAAGGGTGACACCGGCTGTCGTCGTGCCATTGCCTGTACAGCCCGGCGCTGTGAAGATCAGCCTGCAGCCTGTGGCCAAGCCGGTGCCGCCGAAATCGCCGCTGGTGGGCACCGTGACATCCGAGAAGGAGATGAAATGTCTGGCTGAGGCGGTCTATTTCGAATCGCGCTCTGAACCGGAACGGGGACAGGCGGGCGTGGCGCAGGTTGTGCTGAACCGGGCGCGTTCCGGCGTCTATCCCTCCACTGTCTGCGGCGTGGTCTATCAGAACCGCCACCGCTATCTGGCATGCCAGTTCACCTTCGCCTGCGAAGGCAAGTCGCTGCGCACCGATGAGCCCGGCCCATGGGCGACCGCGCAGCGCATCGCCCGCGACGTGGCAGAAGGCCGGACCTATCTGCCCGGTGTCGGCAATGCCACGCACTATCACGCCAACTACGTGCGTCCCTGGTGGGCACGCTACATGGACAAGCGTGAGAAGGTGGGCAAGCACATCTTCTATTTCGAGAGTGCAGAAAACTGATCGGGTGATGACGCGGGCGCAACCATGTCCTACATACCGGACATGTGCGGACGCTATGCGATCAGACGACCACCCGAAGCGCTGCGGGAGCATTTCGGATATGCCGAACAACCCAATTTTCCGCCCCGATACAATATTGCACCGACACAACCCGTACCCGTTGTGCACGAGACTGACGGCAACCGACATTTCACCCTGATGCGCTGGGGATTCGTTCCGGGCTGGGTGAAAGACCTCAGGGAATTTCCGCTGGTCATCAACATCAGGTCAGAGACAGTGCGCGAGAAGGCATCCTTCCGCGCGGCGTTCATGCGCCGCAGGGCGTTGATGCCCGCTGACGGGTTCTATGAATGGCAGCGGCTGGGGCGAGAGAGCCGTCCCTTTCTGCTGCGCCGCCCCGACAGGGGTATTTTCGCCTTCGCGGCGCTTTGGGAGACGTGGAGTTCGGCGGACGGCAGCGAGATCGATACCGTCGGGCTGATCAATACAACGGCCAATGGCGTGATCTCGGCCATTCACGAGCGCTCACCGGTCATTCTGGCGCAGGAGCATTTTGCAGCCTGGCTCGACCCTCATACACCGACAGACGAGGCACACAGGCTGCTGCGGCCTCCAGCAGAAGATCTTTTGGAGATGATTCCTGTTTCGAGAGCCGTCAACAAGGTAGCGAATGACAGTCCCGAGGTTCAGGAGGCACAGGATACCCCGGAAAACCCCGCGGCGGAACGCAGGAGCAAGCCCAGGGAAGGCAGTCAGGGCACTCTTTTGTGAGCAGCCTCAGGATCAGCGCACCCAGTCTGCGGGCTGGCCTGCGGCACCTTCGGCAAGGCTGCGCCACAGACGCTCGTACCGGTCGATGCACGATTCCAGTGAAAACTGCCGCATGGCCTTGGCGCGTGCCGCAAGTCCCAGGCGCTGGCGCAAATCGGGCATTTCCGCAAGCGCCAGAATGGCGCTGGCCAGATCGTCCGGAGATTGCGGCATCACCAGGAAACCATTTTCGCCATCATCCAGAGCGTCGATATTGCCGCCTACCCTGGTCGAGATCATCGGCAAGCCAACAGCCATGCCTTCGATCAGGCTGTTCGAGAACCCTTCGGTGTGGCTGGCCAGTATTCCAATGTCGGACGCTGCATAAGGTTCGCGCGAACCCGGCCATTCACCCGGAAAAATGACGTTCCCTGTGAGACCCAGCCTGGCGGTCTGCGCCATAAGCGCCTGCCGCTGGCCGCCATCACGTCCGGGCAGAAGCAGACGCCACGGGTCAGGCAGCCTGTCCCTGATGCTCGCCACGGCATTCAGCAGATCAGCGTGCCCCTTATAGACATGCAGGTTGGCGACCTGTGTCAGCACAAGCGCATCGGATGGGATGCCGAAACGGGCACGAGAAGCGGCCCGCTCCTGCGGCATGACCAGATCGCCCAGCGGGATACCATTGGGGATCAGGCAGATTTTATGCGAGCTGCCTTCTTCAAACCTTAGTTCATCGACAACCGCTGTCGAATTGCCAACCAGAGCGGAGGCGAGGGAATGCGATGCAATCTCCACCCGTTGCGCGATCCTGTGCTTGCGGGAGTAGAAGGCCATACTGCGGCGCCCGTGGACCAACACGGGGCTCTGCTTTCCCATCATCAAACAGGCACCGGCGGCAGCGATGTAGGGCTCGCTCAGAAAGGCGTGAATGACATCCGCCTTGACACGCCGGGCCGCACGCCAGATCGCAAGAGCCTGCTGCGCAGTCCGCAAGGGCCTTGGCAGTTGAACCGAAGGCACGATGACGCTGTGGACGCCTGAGCGCAGGGATGCCTCGAGAGCACCGCCAGACTCGAGAAGGACAACCGTGATGTCCATGCCGCGGCGTGCAAGACCCGGCAGCACATGCAGAAGATGCTGCTCCGTGCCGCCTATCCTCATGGGAGGTGCGGCCACGACAATGGACAGATTGCGGTCAGTCATTCAGGACCGACTGACGCCAGGATTCAAACATCAGGATCGACCAGATCAACGGACCGTGATCTTCCCGCGCCGAAAGGTGCCGTTGCCAGAGCGCCTGAACCGCACTCACCCGGAAAAACCCGCTTTCGGCAAGGTGGGATGGATGCAGCAGCTGTTCGGCCCAATCCCGGAGATTCAGGCGCAGCCACCCCGCCAGCGGAACAGCGAAACCCGCCTTGGGCCGATCCGTCAAAGCTGGAGGAACATGTTTCCCCACAACGGCCTTCAGCACCGCTTTTCCCCTTCCGTCTGACCGCTGCATGTCCCCTGGCAACCGCGCTGACCATTCCCAGATTCGATGATCCAGCAACGGCACACGGACTTCAAGCCCGGCGGACATGCTGGCTCGATCAACCTTCACGAGGATATCGTCGGGGAGATAGGATGTGGCGTCAATGGTCTGCATGCGTGACAGGCATGAAAGCCTGTCCAATGCCGTGCCGTGCCTGTAAGCCGCCGGATGATGTTCACCGGGATGCACGAGGATCGCCTGCGGCTCCACGGTCTGGCTCAGAAACTGGCGATATCCGTCAACAAAATCTGGTGCTGCGCCAAGCCTCGAACCACGCTGCAGACGGTGGCCGGGATGCTGCCCCCCGGCTCCTGTGAGGCGGGCGGCGCCGTCAAGCAACGTCAGGGGCAAGCAGCGGATTGCCTGATCTGCCATCTGGCGAAGGAACGCAGGGTAGCGCTGACGGTAACGGTCAAGCTTCAGGCCCCAGCCATAGCGTTCGTAGCCTGCAAAAGTCTCGTCTCCGCCATCGCCCGAGAGCACGACCGTGACGTGATTGCGCACGAGACGACAGAGCAGCAATGTCGGCAGCTGCGAGGAATCCGAGAACGGCTCGTCATAGATTCCCGCGATCTGCGGAACGAGATCCCTGACAGCAGATCCCGATGTTCTGAGCGTTGTGTGGCGTGTGCCCAGGTGCTTTGCAACGGCCTCGGCGTAAGGCGATTCATCCCATGCCTTCTCCTCGAAACCGATGGTGAAGGTTTCGATCCTGCGGCCTGCACGCTGCTGCATCAGCGCAACCACAAGCGAGGAATCGATACCGCCGGATAGAAAGGCTCCCAGCGGTACATCAGCGATCATCTGCCGTCCCACGGCATCGCCGATCAGTGCTTCCGCATCGGCGACGAGCATTTCGAAAGGCGCAGACGTGAGATTTTCCTGCCCTGCCACCATCGCAGCGAGCGGTGACCAGAAGGAACGGATCGCTGGCTCTTCGCCTTGCCGCCAGGTCAGGATGGAGCCGGGTTCAAGCTTGCGGATGTCCTTGATTATTGTCCATGGAGCAGGCACTGCGCCATGCCTGAGATAGGCAGCGACGGAGGCTGGATCGATTGACCGGGGACAGGCAGGGTCCTTGAGCATCGCCTTGAGTTCAGAGGCGAAGAACAGACCTTCTCCGTCCCGCCGCCAGAGCAGCGGCTTGATGCCGAACCGGTCCCGCACAAGCGACAAGGTCCGGTCCTTGCGATCCCAGATCGCGATGGCGAACATGCCGTTGAGCGCGGCCAGCGTGCGTTCCGCTCCCCAGCGGTCCCAGGCTTCCAGCAGAACTTCCGAGTCCGATGTCCCGCGAAAAGTGGTACCTTCAGCTTCGAGTTCGGCTCTCAACTCGCGGAAATTATAGATCTCGCCGTTGTAGGTCATGACATGGCGGCCGGATGCAGAGATCATCGGCTGCGCACCGGTTGCCGAGAGATCGACTATCGCGAGCCGACGCTGTGCGAATGCCACGCCTGCGGGGGCATCGATCCAGAAACCCTCGCCATCCGGTCCCCGGTGGGCGATGGCCGTGTTCATGACGGACACCCGCTGGCGCAAGGGGGATTCTGTCCCGCTCCCTTCCAGCACCAGTCCGGCGATCCCGCACATTGTTAAGCTCTGCCCCGGCCCAGACCGTCTTCCCTACCCCGCATGGAGGTCAATCGGTTGCGCTCGAGGTAACACCGCAGGACCGGGGCGGCAAGCACGCTCGGTCATGATGCGCGAATGCGCCATGCCGGCCTGTAGCCCGCGCCCAGGACCGCAACGATGGAAGGTGGAGTCAGGACGCAAACATCTCCAGCCGGAAGCGATCTTTCGACAGGTCCAAACCCTTCGAAGGACCACTGACGCAGACCGTCTCCCGCAACGGCATAGGCCTTGTCATCGATCACGAGCATGGTCGCATCCGGCAGAGGGCGCCCGGACATGACATGACGCTTCTTGCTGTATGCCCTGCCCGGCAGCAACCGCTCCGGGTGCAAAGCCCGATCCATGTCAGGCGCACGTGGCGGCGAGGTTCCCTGCGCCCGTCCCCATGCCGCAGCGAATGCAACCGCATCCGCCCTGCGGCACTCGAAACAGGGGCGATGGCCAGCAGCCAGAGCCGAAACCTCGTCGGTGAAAAACAGCTCCGTGTAGCCCTTGCCCCAGACGCTGCGACAGCGATCCTTGAACAAAAGCACGCAGCAGATCCATTGGCGGCTTGCATAGGGCCGCGCAGGAACGGTCTGGCTGGAAGCGCAATGGAACTGACCGCCCCTATTTCCCAGAAACGTGCCCCGCGCGGAGGTGGCGAACAGCGTGCCGAAGGGGTCAACGCGGTTGGGCAGCGGCCTCATGAAACTGTGCCTAGGCGGCTTTGCGCCTGAAGAAGCCCCGGCCTTCGCGCAGCCACGTCAGGATAGCGCTGCCAAGCAGCAGGGCGAGACCGATCAGGCCCAGCGCCAGTGGTGTCAGGCCCGCGCCCTTCACGACATAGGCGTCCGCCGGTTTCAGACCGATAAAGTCCGAACCCGCAAAGCGCGTCCCACCCCGGATATCCACGATGCGCGGTACGGAAAAACGTCCTGACTGCTCAAGGCGGCGCACGCTGCCGCCGGTCTGCTCTACGACGGTGCGCAGGTCTTCCCCGGTGCTCGTCACCTCGCGGAACTCACGCGGATTGGCCGGGCCGACATTGGCGAAGGCCACCTTGTCGCCATCAATCACACGGTGCAGGCCCTGACGCCGCGCCGTGAAATTCGCACGCCAGAGGCCGGGTTCAGCCTGGCTCAGCGTCAGTTTCAACTCTTCGCCATCCGGCGCGACGAGGCGCATGTCGCCGACGAGATCGGCCAGTGTCTGCCGCTCGATGGTCAATACCTTACCTCTTGCCGTCATGCGTAAGGCTTCTTCATCCAGTTCCGGCTCCTTCATCAGCCAGTGCGAGAGACGGCGCAGCAAATCGATGTAGGGCCCGCCCTCGCCAAGACCGCGCGCCCATAGCCATGCGTGATCCGACAGGAGCTGCGCCACGCGGCCCTTCTGCACGCGGTTGAGCACCAGCAGGGGCAATTCATCCGGCCCGGTCATCACGGAAGCGCCGGTGGATGCCTGCGCACTCACCAGCCGGAACCACGGCGACCATTGCGGGTTATCCTTGTCCCAGCCCGGCAGGGCACGCGTTACCGGGTGAC
>CAXTUM010000049.1:0-9944 GCA_964247205.1 uncultured Beijerinckiaceae bacterium | reverse complement strand
AAGGATGAGCGGGCGAAGCGGTTTTATATGGCTTGCGCGGAGTTTGTTGAATATCCGACGGATAGTCGGACGCTGTTTTTGCCGATTGAGACTGTCGTTGCTGGGATTGGGTGATGGGGGTGGAGCGGGGGCTCGCGTAGGGGGCTGGAAACCCGGAATGGCCGCTTAAACAACTGAATAATTTGGCGCCGGATTTGTGCAACGAGGAAGATATTGGAAACGTTACGATAGTTCGGTGGTGCAAAAATCTTGAGTTGTACAATGCTTAGATTGCTGCCAAGAATCGCGAGTATGAATCGAGCATCTCCAAACACGTCATATCCTCAAGCAAAGGAGTATCGATAGGCCCCCTGTTTAGAACCGTAAAGCGTCTCTGCAAGTCGCCTTTGATGGCATCGATATCCGCTCTTGATAGACCCTTGGCTGTACCAGCAATCAACGCATTTTGATTGAGCTGACGAGTTATCAAATCCATGTTTTGACTGTAATACCCGTACCCAATAAACATTATTTTTTCTGCTGTTGTTACATGAGTATCGATAAAATCGTTGAAAATTTTATCTTCCCTCTGCTCCGTAAATAGTGATATCTGTTTGGATATGATATCTAGGTCATTTCGTTCAAAATTACCAAACGGAATAGCTTTATCTTGGTCTTGCCACGGCAACGGTCCAACAGTGCCGTATGGATGGATTATAGAGAGATTATTCATGCATTTTGTAGCTGTATCAAAATCAACAGAAAAAGATATTTGTATGAGTTCATGAAAAGTATGTTCAATACATCTATCATAATTAAAGCATATAATGGCAATATTATTAAATATTTTTTCGATCTCCTTCCTCTTTACATTGGCATTAAGAATACGAATGAATGGGTAAATCCATGTTTTGACAATTTTATCGACGGAAAATTTTTCCCCTTTATATGGATCTAGTTTAAGTGTACTTCTTCCTTCTGCAGCAAGGATACTTCGAGCAATTCCAACTTTTCCAGATTCGACAAGTTGCGCGTTGTCAGAGTGCGAATGCAGATAATTGTCAATTGACAGGAACGCCGAAATGCCACTCCGCAATTGGCCACAGGCGCGAGTATAATCGTTTCTCTCAATCCCCTTTGCTTTAGCTAGTCGGCCCAACGCATCAAGTGTGTAGCCGTCGCCTGAGCCAGTCTGCTGACCTTTAGTCCAACGAAAATCTAAAGCACGCTGCACCTCTGCAATGAGTTGGCTGCCAAGTGGGAGCCCAAATTCATGGCTGGCACCTGCACCTATGACAAGGACAGTTTTTTGAGGAAACATGTTGAGGACAATAGGTGACGGGTTGTTGTCGGGGAAAAAGCGAACTTTAGCCCGCTTTCTTCTTCGTAGCATCCACATAGCTCGCCAGCACAGCACTTATGCGGCTCTGGAAGCCTTTTCCTGTGGATTTGAAGTGGCCGAGCACCCGGCGGGGAAGCCTGAGGGTGATTTGCTCGGTGCCTTCGGGTTCCTTCACCTGTGCTGAATCCCAAAAACCCTCGGGAACAGCGCCAGCGTCGGGGTCTGCGGCGGCACGGCGCTCAACCTCGGCATCACTCATGGCCTTGACGGCCTTGCTCAGGGGTGGAGCAGGAGGCAACTCATCAACGCTGCCGTACCGCACCACCTCAGAGGCTCTGGTATTTTTCGCGATCATGTCTGCCTGCCCTCCATGCCGAGATCAACCTACCCCGCCTTCGCCTCAATCGCCAGCGCATGCAGCCCTGCCGCAAATTCCCCCGCCAGCAGCGCATTCACCATCCGGTGCACCTCCACCCGGCTCTTGCCTGCAAACGCCGCGCTCACGACCCGCACCCGCACATGCGTCGTCTCGCCCTCGCGCCAGCCGCCGTGGCCTGCGTGCTGGTCGCTTTCGTCCATCACCTCCAGCGCGGTCGGCGCAAGCGCCGCCGTGAGCTTGCCGGTTATCGATTCCTTCATGTCCATGCGCGAGGCTTTCTCTCATTAAGTGTGGCGGTGCGGCGAATTGAAACTTGCCGTCCGGCGTCCCCGGTCTCATACACTTGCTTCCCATGGATTTGAACTCGCCCCTTTTTGACCGTGTGCGGATCCGCTCCGAGGAAGCGGAGGCGAGGTCGCGTCAGGCCCCTTCCTGCCAGCATCCGGGCTGCAACCAGCCGGGTGAGCACAAGGCGCCGCTCGGCCGCAACCGCGAGGGGCAGTATGTCTATATGTGCCTGCCGCATGTGCAGGCCTACAACAAGAGCTACAACTATTTCCAGGGCATGTCGGATGGTGCGATCTCGGACTTTCAGAAAGACGCGCTGACCGGCCATCGCCCCACCTGGACCATCGGCGTCACCGCCAAGGGCAACGGCCCGGCGGCGGCTGCAGCGGGCTATCATGATCCCATGGGGATGTTCGGCGAGGCGCAGCGCAAGACGCGCGCGGCCGAGGAGCAGGCGCGCTCGAAATACGGCAAGCTGGCTCTCAGGGCGCTGGAAATCCTGCATCTCGACGAGAAGGCCACGCCAGAGGTCATCCGCGCCAAATACAAGAGCTGGGTGAAGCGCCTGCATCCGGACGCCAATAATGGTGATCGGTCCCGTGAAGAAAAATTGCGTGAGATTCTCAAGGCCTATAATACCTTGAAAACCGCCGGGCACGTCTGAACCCTGCCGTCTCGCCGATCTGACAAGCCGCTCCCCCTGCTTTTCCGCTCGCTGCGACCGTTCGCGGCTTGAAACTTGCGTGTCTTCCCGGCAAAGGAAGCCGCGACTGGAGAATGGAAGATGACTGCTGCGACTGGAATGCCCGACATCACGGTGTCTGCCCGCAAGATGTTCGGCATCGATACGGACATGCAGGTTCCGGCTTATTCCACGACGAGCGCGGCGGTGCCGGAGCTGGATCCCGATTATCTCTTCGACAAGGACACGACGCTGGCGGTGCTTGCGGGATTTGCCTTCAACCGGCGCGTCATCGTCACGGGCTATCACGGCACGGGCAAATCGACGCATATCGAGCAGGTGGCGGCGCGCCTCAACTGGCCCTGCATCCGCATCAACCTCGACAGCCATGTCTCCCGCATCGATCTCGTGGGCAAGGACGCCATCGTCCTCAAGGACGGCAAGCAGATCACCGAATTCAAGGACGGCATCCTGCCCTGGGCCTACCAGAACAACGTGGCCCTGGTGTTCGATGAATATGACGCCGGCCGCCCCGACGTGATGTTCGTGATCCAGCGCGTGCTGGAGAGCGCCGGCCGCCTCACCCTGCTGGACCAGAGCCGCGTCATCCGCCCGCACGGCGCGTTCCGCCTGTTCGCCACCGCCAACACCATTGGTCTGGGCGATACATCAGGCCTCTATCACGGCACGCAGCAGATCAACCAGGCGCAGATGGACCGCTGGAACATCGTGACCGTGCTGAACTATCTGCCGCACGACGCCGAGGTGAACATCGTGCTGGCCAAGGCCAAGCATTACACCGGCAAGGAAGGCAAGGACATCGTCAACAAGATGGTGCGCGTGGCGGATCTCACCCGCAACGCCTTCATCAACGGCGATCTTTCCACCGTCATGTCGCCCCGCACGGTGATCACCTGGGCCGAAAACGCCGCGATCTTCAAGGACATCGCCTATGCGTTCAGGCTGACGTTCCTCAACAAATGCGACGAACTGGAGCGCGGCCTTGTGGCCGAGTTCTATCAGCGGGCGTTTGGGGTGGAGCTGAAAGAGACCACGGTGAATGTGGCGCTGAGCTGAGGGGCTACAATTATTATGTGATGATATATGCCAACAAAAACGCGTGTTGCAGTTCGGTACGACGGTAAATTAAGGAGTCTTTTCTCTATTGAAGAAAAGCTCAGTGGTGATTTGTTAATTGGAATGACAGCTGCGTTAAATTTTGCTGAAATTTCTCATTTTGATTCAAAAATATTGTCTCATGAGCATATTTCAATTCATTCAAGCCCAAACTCAAAGGGTTTTACAGTAACGCATACTACTGTTTTAGAAAATGTAAGAGAATTAAAGTCTGCAATATTCATAAAAAATGCTGCAAACTCTGGATTTTATCCAATATTCCAGATAATTTGCAATAAGTTTAAGAGAAGTAGAATTATAAGTCATTTATCAAAAGATAAAATTATGAGATTGCATCCATTTAGAGGAAAAGACAATATATCTCTTACATATATTATATTAGTTGCCAATAAATTTCAGAAATTTCCAAATATTGACGGATTTTCACGATTAGACATATCTTTCCGTGAATTCAAACTATGTATATATTATTGCTATATAGATGTACCCCCCTCTGATTTCGGTTTCCGTCATTCATTTATGACATCGGCACTCAGGATAAATGGCGCTCCTTCATTCAATTATAATTCAGACGGATCAGAATTTATGGACACTAATGAAATTGAAAATTTTTTGAAATATTCTACAGTTGAAATATTTAAATCAAATTTTAGAGCAATAGGCATAATTATACCTAAAATGTCGTTTCACGCCAAGCCAATTGATAAAAGAATTTATTCATTTAGATTTAGACCATAAGATTAAAAAACATTTTAGAAATAATATATTTTTATGCAAGGCAATAATATCAAATTTAGAAGACAAAAACTAAGCATCGTTCTTACATTGAACCGTCATGTCGCCCCGCACGGTGATCACCTAGACGGAGAACGCCGCGATATTCATGGACATCACCTACGCCTTCCGCCTGATGCTCCTCAATAAATGCGACGAACTGGAGCGCGGCCTGGTGGCGGAGTTCTATCAGCGTGCGTTTGGGGTGGAGCTGAAGGAGACCACGGTGAATGTGGCGCTGAGCTGAGGGGCTACGGGCAGCGCACGAACGGACCGTTCTCGCCGCCGTAGCTCTTGATGCCGTAATACAGATGCTTGCCCGCGAGCCGCGCCGTGACGGTTTCCGGCTTGGCCTCGTCACCGCCGAAGGTGCATTGCCCCTTCCATGTCACGACATCGCCCTTGCGCTGGACCGACGGGAAATCACAGAAGAAATCCTCGCCGCTGAGCGCCTGCGGCCCGATTGTGATGATCGAGAGCGGGCGTGTGCATTGACCCGCAATCGTCGACCATGTGCCGACAATCGTCTGCCCCTGCTGGGCTTGAACAACGGATGCCGCAACAGCGAGGCCTGTGGCGAACGTGATGGCGAGAACGAGCGTGCTGTTGCGCATGGGACATCCCGTTGCAGGTAAGGCGTGCTGCTGGCAGTTTGTGGCGGGAAGAGGCGGTTTCGCTGGGCCTTGGATACTGGCGTGGAGGCGCGCTTGAAATTGTAGCCACATGTGGCTACAATACTGACTATGGCCACAGTCTCAATCCGCGAAGCAAAAAATCGCCTGACCGAGCTCGCCCGCCTCGTCGAGAAGGGCGAGAGTTTCGTTGTCACACGTAATGGTGAGCCCGTGTTTGATCTGGTGCCTCATGTGAAGCGTGGCGGGCTCAACCTCGAAGCAGGACGTGACTATCTCCTCTCAAAGGGTATTGAGCCGCGTGCAAGCTGGATATCGCCTGACTTTGATGACCCATTGCCAGAAGACTTTTTATTGCAACCTCTGCCAGAGCCGCCGCAGCGAAAGCTGGGATGAAGCTGCTGCTCGATACACATATAATCATCAGCATACTTGATCTGACACTCGACCGCCGATTTCTGCGCCTCGCACCTGTCCTGCGCAATATCGAAAATGATCTTTATGCAAGCGTGCTGAGCCTGTGGGAGATTGCCATCAAGGTAAGGCTTGAAAAACTCTATATCGATGTTCCGCTGGACGAGATGGCAAATACCTTGAAGAGGCAAGGCGTTTTTGTTCTTATGCTCAAGTCTGAACATGCCGTCGCCGAGCCCAACCCTTTGCCCCCCACCCGCGATCCCTTCGACCGCCTCCTCCTCGCGCAGGCGCAAATCGAAGGCATGCGTTTTGTCACAGTCGATCGCGCTCTTGCCGATCATCCCGTGACATTTCGCTAGGCCGGTTGTAGGGCTCTGATACATCCTCACCTGAGCCCCACGCATGTCCGCATCCTCCAACCGCAAGCCCGGCCAGCCCGCGCCACAGCCCAACGAGCCCTTCAAGCAGGCCGTGGCCTCGGCTTTGCGCGCCCTGGCGCAGACGCGCGAGCTGGAGGTGAACTTCGCGGCGGACAAGCCCGCACTTGTCGGCCATGGCGAAGGTGCGAAAGCCCGGTTGCCCGAACCGCCGCGCAAGATGGGCCCGGCTGAAGCGGCCATTGTGCGTGGACATGCCGACTCCATGGCGCTGAAGCTGGCGCTGCACAATGCGAACCTCCACCGCAAGATGGCGCCGGGCAGCGATGCCAGCCGCGCCGTGTTCGATGCCGTGGAACAGGCGCGCGTCGAGGCCATCGGCGCGCGGCGCATGCTGGGCGTCGCCAGCAACCTCTCGGCCAAGCTGGAGGATCAGTACCACCGCGGCGATTACGACGACATCACGGACAAGGCGGATGCCCCGCTGGAAGATGCCGTCGCCATGATGGTGCGCGAGCGGCTGACCGGCCTCAAGCCCCCCAAGCCTGCGCGCAAGATCGTCGAACTCTGGCGCGATTTCATCGAGCAGAAGGCTGGCAAGGATCTCGATGGCCTCGTCGGCAGCATCGAGGACCAGCAGAAATTCGCGCGTGCCGTCCAGAAGATGCTGACCTCGCTCGATATGGCCGAGCAGTCGCAGTTCAACGACCAGCAGGATGATGACGACGACAATTCCAGCGACCCCGACAACGACCAGCAGGAAAGCCAGGGCGAGCAGGACCAGGACCAGTCCCAGGAGGGCATGGACCTGCAGGAGACGGACGAGGCCAACGAAGACCTGCAGGACGGCGCGATGGAGGAATCCGATGCGCCCTCGTCCGATATGCAGGACGAGATGGACGACGGCGATTCCGAGGAGCCAGCCGAGGCCAAGCGCCCGCCCCAGACCGGAGCCGGTGATCCGCGCATCACGGAATACAAGGCTTTCACCAACAAGTTCGACGAGGAAATCGGCGCAGAGGAGCTGTGCGATCCCGAGGAGCTGGAGCGGCTGCGGTCCTATCTCGACAAGCAGCTCTCGCATCTCCAGGGCATCGTCGGCCGTCTCGCCAACCGCCTGCAGCGCCGTCTGATGGCGCAGCAGAACCGGTCCTGGGATTTCGATCTGGAAGAGGGGTATCTCGATCCATCCCGCCTTACCCGCGTGGTGATTGACGATATGCGCGGCACCTTCTCGCCCCTTTCGTTCAAGCGCGAGAAAGACACGAATTTCCGCGACACCGTCGTCACGCTGCTGCTCGATAATTCGGGCTCGATGCGCGGCCGGCCGATCACCGTGGCGGCGACCTGCGCCGATATTCTGGCCCGCACACTGGAGCGCTGCGGCGTCAAGGTCGAGATTTTGGGTTTCACCACCAAACAGTGGAAGGGCGGGCAGGCGCGTGAGGCGTGGCTGCAGGGCGGCAAGCCGCCGCAACCCGGCCGCCTCAACGATCTCCGCCACATCATCTACAAATCCGCCGATGCCCCGTGGCGGCGTTCGCGCAAGAACCTCGGGCTGATGATGCGCGAGGGGCTGCTGAAGGAGAATATCGACGGTGAGGCGCTGGACTGGGCGCACAAGCGGCTGCTGGCGCGCTCCGAACAGCGCAAGATCCTGATGATGATCTCGGACGGTGCACCGGTGGATGATTCAACGCTTTCGGTGAACCCCGGCAATTATCTGGAGCGGCACCTCAGAGGCATCATCGAGGAGATCGAGATGCGCTCGCCCGTGGAATTGCTGGCCATCGGCATCGGCCATGATGTGACACGCTATTATCGCCGCGCCGTCACCATCGTGGATGCGGAGGAACTGGGCGGCGTGATGACGGAGAAACTCGCCGAACTCTTCGACGACAAGGCCACGCCCATCCGCATCGCCGCCCCAAGGCGCGGCGGTCGCAAACTTCAGTAAGACGTGCGGTGAACCGTTGGTTCAAACGCGGCCTTGGCAGCCTCGCAACAGTAGCGCTGGTGCTGGGGCTGGCGTTCCTTGCCGGTCGCGGGGGCGCCAGCAGCAACCGGCAGATGCTGCCGGAACCGGTGCAGGTCACATCCTATCACTTGCCGTATTTCAGGCATGGAGATCCGGCGGCAGCTCGTTTCGGACCGCTGGAATATATCGGCGGGCTGGAATTGCGCGGCGATCACCCGAATTTCGGCGGTATCTCCGCCATCCGGGTCGCGGCGGACGGAAACCGGTTTCTTGGTGTTACCGACACCGGGGACTGGATTGAAGGCAACATCGTCTATCTCAAGGGCAAACCCGCCTCGGTTCAGGGCGTCACCATCGCTCCTGTGATCGGGCCGGGCGGCCAGCGCGCAAAGGATATGGGCCTGTGGGACAGCGAAAGCCTCGTTGTGGACGGCGATCAAACCTTCGTCGGCATCGAGCGTGACCACACGATCCTGGCCTTTGATCGCGCCAAAGGCGGTTTGCGGGCCGAAGGGCGCAGGATTCCGCTCCCGGCCTTTGTGGAGAACTGGCCCGAAAATCGCGGTATCGAGGCGCTTGGCATACTGCCTGCCGGATCACCCTATGCCGGGCGGCTGATCGGGCTTTCTGAGCGCTCAGGGGGCCGCGACGATCCCACCGAAGGCTTTGTGATGCACAGGGATGGCAGTGACGCCTTCCGTTTCCATCTGAAGCGCAGCGAGGGCTTTGACATCACCGATCTGGATTTCCTGCCCAACGGAGACCTGATCGTGCTGGAGCGCTATTTCTCACCGCTGCGCGGGGTGGCGATGCGGCTACGGCGTGTCAGAACTGCTGATATCGGGCCGGATGCCCTTGTTGACGGCGAAGTGCTGCTGTCCGCTGACAAGGCATTCCATGTCGATAATATGGAGGGCCTGTCCATCCACCGCGATGCGGCGGGAGCGACGGTTTTCACCATCATCTCCGATGACAATTTCTCGGTCGCGCAGCGGACGTTGCTGCTGCAGTTCCGCTGGATTGGCCCCTGAACCCTATTGCAGCGCAGCCTTGAGCGCCAGCAGATCACGCCAGGCCAATCGTTTCTGCTGAGGCTGGCGCAGCAGATAGGCCGGGTGCAGCGTCGGCAGCGCGCGGATCGTCCGGACACCGCAGGCATAATCGAACCAGTTGCCCCGAAGCTTGAGGATGCCGTCGCGTTGTTGCAGCAGGCTCTGCGCGGAAGGCCCGCCCAGACACACTAAAATGTCAGGGTTGGCCAGCTCGATCTGCCGCTTGATGAACGGCAGGCAGATCGCGGTTTCCTGCGGTGTGGGCGTGCGGTTTCCCGGCGGGCGCCACGGGATGATGTTGGCGATGTAGCATTGTGTCCTGTCCATGCCGATGGCGGCCAGCATGCGGTCCAGCAGCTTGCCGGAGCGGCCGACGAACGGCACTCCCTCGCGGTCTTCTTCTGCTCCGGGCGCCTCGCCCACGAACATCACGCGCGCACCAGGGGCTCCATCGGCGAAGACGAGGCGGTTGGCCGTGGCCTTGAGGCTGCATCCGTCGAAGCCTTCCAGCAATTGCCGCAGTTCATCGAGAGATGCCGAGCTTGCCGCCTGCTGGCGTGCAGAACTTGCGGCCTCTTCAGGTGCGACAGCTGCGATCCTGACCGGCTGGACAACAGCGGTCGGGCGCTGCGCTGCGGCCTGCCGCACTGGCATCTGGATCGGTTCGGATGGCAGAACAGGCGGCGCGAAACGGTCATGCGGCCTCTCGTCGACTGCAAGGTCAACGCCTGCCTCCGCGTACCATTCCAGCAGCGCCGCTAGCGCCTCGGGCCGTTGATCCATCATCCCGCAAGCATAGACGCTTGGCCCCTGACATGCGAGAGAAAGCGACAGGAAACTTGTGCGGTTGTGGCATTTAGTTTATATATGAACTAAATGCTTTTAGGGATGGAACCAATGGAACTGC
>CAXTUM010000048.1:0-9991 GCA_964247205.1 uncultured Beijerinckiaceae bacterium | reverse complement strand
ACCGGATTGTGGTGTCCTGCGCCTGTGCGCCGGTCACCACGCAAAGCGCGGAAGCCGCGCCAAGAATGAGTTTACGGATGATAGTCATGGCTTCGTCCTTCCGGTTGTTGCGGAAATCGGGCTCCCCTTCCGTTTCGATATCCTTCGGGGGTCTCCGGACATGAAGCCGGAAGGGGAGTAGCTCTTCAGTCTGCTGGTGTTCTGCGGTTCCATGCAAAGACACTTCCGCCATCACGCGACCGCCAGATCCGTCTTACGCATGGCCCAGCCGGCCACGCGTCGTTCGATGAGAGAAAAGATGACGTAGAGACCAACGCCGAGGAACGCGAGCAGGAAGAGCCCGGCGAAGACCAGCGGCACGTTGAAGTTCGATGAGGCAATCATCATGAGATTGCCAATGCCGCGATTGGACGCGACTGTTTCAGACAGGACAGTTCCCACGAACGCCAGCGTAATCGCCACCTTTAGTGAGGCGAAGAAATAGGGCATCGCGCGCGGCAGGCTGACATTCCAGAGCACGTCCCATTTGCTCGCGCCAAGCGCCTTGAGGACATCCTCGAGCTCCGGCTCCGTCGTAGCCAGGCCAGTCGCCACATTCACGACGATCGGGAATACGCAGATGACAAGCGAGGTAAGGATGGCTGGCGTCGTGCCTGCGCCGAACCACAGGACAAAAATCGGCACCACCGCAACTTTTGGAATTGAGGAAAAGCCCACGAGCAGCGGGTAGGCTGTGTCATAGGCCACGCGCGAAGTGCCGATGAGAAGGCCCAACGCCACTCCAACAATGACACCAAGGGCGAAGCCAACGAGCGTTGTATAGAGAGTCTGGATCAGATGCGGTTTGATGCCGGGGAAAAACTCAAACATCGCTGAAAGGATCACCGTCGGCCTGGGAAGGATGATCTCCTTGACGCCAAAAACGATGCAGGCGGCTTCCCACAGGACGAAGAACAGGACGATCAACCCTGCGGATTTCAGTTTTTGCTTGAAGGCTTCTGACATCGGTCTGGCTCCTCAGGCCGCTGTTCGGGCATTGACGATCAGCGAGCGCAGCTTCTGCGTCAACGCCACGAACCCGGGCTCGTAGGTCATGTCGAGCGTGCGGGGGCGGACGAAAGCCACGTTCTCATCGACAACGATGCGGCCGGGACGCGCGCTCATCACGCAAATCCGCGTGGCGAGATAGACCGCCTCGCGCAGGTCGTGTGTGACCAGAAGCACTGTGGGCCTGTGGTCCATCCAGAGCTTCTGCAAAATGTCCCAGAGCTCTTCTCGGGTGAACTGGTCCAGCGCTCCAAAAGGTTCGTCCAGCAACAGCAGCGACGGTTCATGGATCAGCGCCCGGCACAGGTTCGAGCGCTGCAGCATGCCGCCCGATAGCTGCCACGGATACTTGTCACCGAAACCCTTGAGACCGACAGTTTCCAGCAAGGCCTCGACCTTGTCACGAAACTCCGTCTTCTTCTTCGTTCGGAATTGCGAGCGGTAGGGCTCCACGATCTTCAACGGCAGCATGATGTTGTTGCGGATCGTCAGCCACGGCAGCATCGTCGGGTTCTGGAACGCCATGCCGATGCCGACTTTCTCCGCCCCGATTTCGCGGCCGCCCACGAAGATATGGCCGGTTGACGGGCGGATGAGATTTGAGACGAGTTTCAGAATCGTAGACTTCCCGCAGCCCGACGGTCCGACCAGCGCCACGAAATCGCCCTTGCAGACGTTGAGCGACGTCTCGGAGAGCGCATGGACGGCGTTGTCACCCCGCCCGTAGGTGATCGTGGCCTTTTCGATCTGGATCACGGGCTTTGCAGAAAAAGCGGCGGCGTTAACCGGCGCTGAGCGCGTCACGGTTTCTTCGGCGGGATTGAGACGGGCCATGGTCTTCATGAACCTGCAAAGGCAACCCGCGTGCCAAGCCTATAGGAAAATGGGGGGCCTATAGAGTCAGCGCGTGACGGCCGCCAAACTTCGGAAGACGTGCCTTGGATCGGGCGCGGGCATGCGCTGGATCAGATGCACCGAGCGCCCGGTGCCGAAACTTTCGGCAACCAACGCTCTGTTTTTCATCACATACCGACCACGTAAAATCGTGTGCAATGGCAAGCCTTTGGCGTGTTTTCCATGGAAGGGCGTGATACGTGAGCGGACCGACTGGAGCTTCGCCTGATCAATCGCTTCTTCCCGCGCGAGATCGACGACGGCGAGATCGGCATGCGAGCCGATGCTGATAGCTCCCTTCATTGGATAAAGTCCGAAAGTTCTAGCCGGGTTCTCGGCCGAGATTCGCACATAATGCTCCAGCGAGATCTTTCCTTCGTTCACCGCCGTCAGCATCAGCGGCATCTGCGTTTCAACACCCGGGAAACCGGCATCCGTTTCCCAGATGATGTTTCGCATCTTCTCCTCCGGCGCATGCGGCGCGTGATCTGTCGCGATCAGACCGATGGTGCCATTGAGCAGCGCCTGCCAGATTGCGTCCTTGTGGTGCGGCTCGCGCACCGGCGGATTGACTTTGATGATGGGGCCGAGGCGAGCATAATCATCTGTGTCCAGCATCAGATAGCAGGGGCAGGTCTCGCCGGTTATATCGACCCCGCGCTGCTGTGCCTCACGCAGGGGGCGCAGTTCATCGGCGGAGGAAATGTGCAGCACGTGGATGCGTGCGCCTGTCCATTCTGCAAGTACAGCCGCGCGCGTGACGGCCTCGATGGCGACGATGGCTGGCCTCGCCGCCAGATGGTCCAGCGGCGCATTTTTCCCTGCCGCCATAAGGCGCGGCTGCCTCCAGGCCATGATCGACGCGGTCTCGGCATGCAACGAAATGCGGTGGCCATAGCGGGCAATGATCTCGAAGCCTTCCAGCATGGCTCCGGTGGAGGGGGCGGGGAGGTTGCCGGTGGTGTTGCCCATGAAGCACTTGAATGCCGCGGCACCCCCGGCGATCAGGCCTTCAAGGTGCTGGATATTGTCTTCAGCCAGCAGACCATAGAGTCCGAAATCGACGCGCGCTTTTCTTGCCAGTTCAAACTTCTGCGCCAGAGCCTCCGGAGTCGCCGTTGGTGGGGAGGTGTTGGGCATTTCGAAAACGGTGGTGACGCCGCCCATGGCCGCTGCCGCCGTTCCGGTATCCCAATCCTCCTTGTGCGCCATGCCAGGCTCGCGGAAATGCACATGCACGTCGATGGCGCCGGGCAGAATGTGCAGGCCGGTGGCGTCGAGTGCTTCCTGTGCTGGTCCCAAGGCGCCAGGCGTGGCAATGGCTGCGATAAGCTCGCCACGGATGCCGATATCGCCGATGAAGCGACCCTCCGGCGTGACAATCGTGCCGCCGATGATGGCAAGGTCAAAGGGTGTTCCGGTCATCTCACTCTCTCACAAAGCCGCCCAGCCTCCGTCGACGGGCAGATCGACGCCGGTGATCTGGCGCGAAACATCGGAGGCCAGGAACAGGCAGGCATTGGCGATATCCGCGTCCACGGTAATGCGCCTGAGCGCATAATCCTCAGCGTGACGCCGGGCTGCCTCGTCGGTGGAGATGCCCAGCTTTCTTGCCATTGTCGGGACGACCTTGTCGCGAAAGCGCGGCCCGTCCACCATGCCGGGAGCGACGCAGTTCACGTTGATATTGAACTCACCCACTTCGAGCGCGAAGCTCTTGGTGATGCCGCGCAGGCCCCATTTCGAGGCCGAATAGGCCATGCGGCCAGCGCGGCCGCGCATGCCGAAGGTGCCGCCGACATTGACGATCTTGCCGGAGCGTTGCGCAATCATGAAAGGCGTCACGGCGCGCATGGTGTGGAAACAGCCGTTCATGTTCAAAGTAACGATCTCGTCGAATTCCTCCGGGCTGGTCTCCCACCCCGTCTTGCCCATGGGACCGGACCCGCCCGCGACATTCACCAGGATATCGATGCATCCGCTGAAGGCATCGGAAACCGTCTTGGCCATGCCAATCGCCTCATCCGCCTTTGTCAGATCGCAGGCAACAACAAGCGCTTCGCCGCCTCCGGCTCTCACCTCGGCTGCTACCGGCTCAATCGCATCCGTGTCACGCCCCACCAGAGCGAGCCTGCAGCCCTCGGCCGCAAAAGCATGAGTTATGGCCGCACCCATGCCCTTAGCTGGTCCGGTGATGACCGCGACCTTGCCTTCCAATCCCAGTTTCATGCGTGTTTCCTGTCGTCGCCTATCAAACACCCAGCAGCTTGATACGCTCATGCATGGGGGGCAGGAAAGCCCTTGAGAACACTTCTTCTGCCGCAGGCACGCGTGGCAACTGGTTGGCTTCCGCTACGATGGCTATGCCGCGTTTGAACCGCTCATCATCCACATCACCGATGCCGATGCGCGCCACCTCAGGATGGCTCATCTCGGCTTTCAGCGTGGCGAGCAGTCGCGCCTTCTCAATATCCTTCTTGATCAGAGGCTCCCGTTTGGCCACGGAATCGACGGCGGCGTCGAGACTTTTCAGCGTCTCGACCAAACCGCGATTGAAGGCCCGCACAATGCCGGAAACCGCCTTCGGATTGTCCTTGGCCAACTTCTTCGAGATGACCAGCGTGTTGGAATAGAGATCCATCTTGTGATCGACGTAATTGATGAAGCGAAAGTCCTTGTCCGGATCGATGCCTGCCAGTCGGGCCGAGAAGGCGATGGTGTTGACGAAGCCGAAGACCGCATCGACCTGGCCGCGCTGCAGCATCGTCTCACGCAAATTGGGAGCCATATTGGTGATCGTCACCTTTGACGCATCAATTCCTGCCAGTCTGGCGAAGGCCGGGAACAGCTTCAAGGCGGCGTCGTTGGCTGGTCCGCCGATGGTCTTGCCCTCAAGGTCCTTGGCTGATTTGATCGGCCCATCCGCCTTGACCGCAATGGTGAAGGGTGGATTGTTGAACATGGCGTAGCAAGCGATTGGCGCATCTTCAGGCTTTTTGGAGACCAGATCGATCAGCGCATTCATGTCACCAAAGCCAACATCGTAAGCACCGGTTGCGACCTTCGTGATGGCAGCTGCGGACCCCTCGCCCTGATCGATCTCCAGCTCAACGCCTTCATCCCTCAGAAATCCCAGGTCCTGCGCCTGAAAGAACCAGCTCTGCGGGCCCTGATAGCGCCAGTTCAGGATCATCTTGGCCTTGGCGGTTTGGGCGTGCAGGATAGAGGGCATTGTGATGAATGCGCTTGCCGCCGCAGCCGTTCCGATCAAGTCGCGGCGTGAAGTTATCGACATGAGAATCTCCAAGCTCGTGTTGCCTTTGCACAATGTTCAAGCAAACTACGTGCCGTGCAGCCGACGACTCTGCGCTGTGGTCCATTCCTGGCCCACGGCGGGGCCATTCCGTGAATTCATGAACGGAATGGCATGGGCCTTGCTGACTATTTTGCACGATTGTACCGCCTGCCAATTGCCGGAATTCCAGAGACCATGACCTCACCTTCCTTGCCCGCGATTTTCGATCTGCAATCCCTGCGCGCGTTCTACGCCGCTGGCGGCCTGCCCGACGCCATCATCCGGGAGATTCATCGGCGCATCGAAGAGCTTGGCGATCATGGTATCTTCATCACACTCATTGACGAGACAACGGCGGTTGCCTCTGCCAATGCACTTGCGATGGTTGACCGCGAGCATTCGCAGCTCTTCGGCGTGCCTTTCGCGGTGAAGGACAACATCGATGTGGCTGGTATTCCGACCACCGCTGCCTGTCCTGGCTTTGCCTATCAACCGGCCGCTACTGCGACCTGTGTACAGCGTCTGCTGGATGCGGGCGCTATTTTGATCGGCAAGACTAACCTGGACCAGTTCGCGACCGGGCTCGTCGGCGTGCGCTCGCCATACCCGATCCCGAAGAACGCCATTGATGCCACGCTGGCACCGGGCGGATCATCATCCGGTTCGGCGGTGGCGGTGGCGCAGGGCCTTGTCACATTCGCGCTCGGCACCGATACGGCCGGTTCCGGTCGGGTACCTGCAGGGCTGAACAATATTGTCGGGCTCAAGCCGACACTCGGCGCGGTCTCGACGGCGGGCGTTGTTCCAGCCTGCCGAACGCTTGACTGCGTTTCGGTATTTGCCCTGACGGTAGATGATGCCTCCGTGGCCTATGCCGCGATGGCCGCCCATGACGCGACCGATCCCTATTCGAAGACCGTGGCTATTTCCCCGCCCGGTCCCGCGCCGACACAACGCCTCATCGGCATTCCCCGCGCCGAAGACCTGCGGTTCTTTGGCGACGACTTACAGGCCGACGCGTGGCGGAGGGCACTTGATGTTCTGGAGCTTGCGGGCGCCAGGCTCACGCCTGTCGATATGAGCCCGTTCTTCGAGACAGCGGCATTGCTCTATGAAGGCCCCTGGGTCGCGGAGCGCCATGCAGCCATCGCCGATGTGCTAGCCCGCCAGCCCGATATCGTCCATCCCGTGACACGCAGGATCGTCGAGGGTGCCAACGGTTTCTCAGCGAGTGCCTTGTTCAAGGCGCAGTACCGGTTGGCAGCGCTGAAGCGCGAAACTGCCGGGATCTGGAAGACCATCACCATGTTGGCCGTTCCGACAACGCCGGTTGCGCCAACGCTCGAAGCGCTGGCCGCTGATCCGATAACCCCCAATAGCCGCTGTGGCACCTACACCAATTTTGTGAACCTGCTGGATCATGCGGCACTTGCTGTGCCCGGGCCATTCCGCGCGGATGGCAGGGCTGCGGGCGTCACCTTCATCGGCCCCGCCGGAAGCGACCGGTTTCTGGCGAGCTTTGGCCGCGTCTTTCATCGGGCTTCGGGCGTGACACTCGGTGCGACCGGTGTGGCTTTGCCGCCCCAGGACATGCAGCATGCGGCATCGGCGCAGGACGGTCTGATCGAGATCGTCGTGGTCGGCGCACATCTCTCCGGCATGCCGTTGAACCATGAGCTGACAGGAAATGGCGGCGTGTTCAGGCGCGCGGTCTCGACAACGGCTGATTATCGGTTCCACGCCCTGGCAGGCGGTCCCCCCAAGCGGCCCGGTCTTCTGCGAGTGGCGGATGGCGCAGGCTCCCCCGTCCTGACCGAGGTCTGGGCGCTGCCGCCCGGTGGCTTTGGGCGCTTTGTGCAAGGCATTCCGTCGCCGCTCGGCATCGGCACCTTGCGTCTGGCGGATGGCACGAAACCCAAAGGCTTCCTGGTGGAACCAGAGGGACTGACCGGTGCTGAGGATATCTCGCGGTTCGGCGGCTGGCGGGCCTATCTCGCATCTTTGACCTGAGGAGCAGCATCGCGTGACCACTCCCAAACCTTTTAATCCTGCGGCATATGCCAGGCTGATGGCGGACGCGCTGGATCTGCCGCTGACTCCGGACTATGCGCCCGCAGTCGAGGCCAATCTCGCCGTCGCATTCCGGCTGGCTCCCCTGTTTCTGGATTTTCCGCTGTCCGATGACGCCGAGCCAGCTCCGGTCTTTCGCGCGGCCGAGCCCGCACCATGATCGACTGGACCCAGGAACCGGCACACAGGATTGCCACAGCTGTCGCCACCGGGGAGGTGACCGCCAGAACGGTGGCTGAACAGCATCTCGCTGCGATCGCCGCCCGCAATGGCCTGCTCAAGGCCTATACCGATGTCACGGCTGCAAGGGCGCTTGCGGCGGCGGAAGCCGTTGATCGGCGGCGCACGGCGGGAAAAGCTATGCCTGCGCTCGCGGGCGTGCCTTTTGCTGTAAAAAATCTCTTCGATATCAAGGGACTTGTCACCCGCGCCGGATCGAAGATCAATCGCGACAATGCGCCCGCAGTGATGGATGCAACCGTGGTAACGCGGATGGAAGCGGCAGGCGCTGTCCTGCTCGGTGCACTGAACATGGGCGAGTACGCCTATGATTTCACGGGCCGCAATTCCCATGACGGCAATTCCCTGAACCCGCATGATCTCACCCGCATGACAGGAGGCTCATCCGGTGGATCGGGCGGAGCGGCGGCGGGGGGACTTGCCGCGATCACGTTGGGTTCAGACACCAATGGCTCGATCCGCGTCCCGGCTTCGCTGTGCGGATTGTTTGGTCTCAAAGCGACCTATGGTGCCCTGTCGCGGGGCGGAACCTTCCCATTTGTGGCCAGCCTCGATCATGTTGGTCCATTGGCCCGCTCGGTCCTGGGTCTGGCCCTGACCTATGACGCGATGCGCGGACCTGATCCGCATGATCCGGCCTGCAGCGGCGGCAGCGTTGCGCCCATCGCTCCGATGGTTGCCGAGGGTATCATGGGTCTTCGCGTCGCGACGGCCGATGGCTATTTCGCGCGCATGGGCAGCCCGGAAGCTTTTGCCGCAGTTGCAAAGGTCGCCCTGGCGCTTGGCACCGAACGTGTTGTCACGGTTCCCGAAGCACACCGGGCAAGGGCTGCCGCTTTTACGATCACAATGATTGAGGGCTCTGCGCTGCATATCAACCGTATTCGTGAACGGGCGGATGACTTCGATCCTGAAGTGCGTGACCGTCTGATCGCCGGAGCGATGCTTCCGGGACATTGGTATGTAAAGGCGCAAAAGTTCCGGCGCTGGTACCGGACGGAGGTGTTGAAGCTGTTCGATCAGGTGGATGCGATCCTGGCACCAGCGACACCGACATCCGCGCCGGAGGTTGGCCAGCAGACCTTCATGCTGGACGGCCAAGAGCTGCCGGTGCGGCCCAATCTCGGGTTGTTCACGCAACCGATTTCGTTCATCGGCTTGCCTGTGGTCACCGTTCCGGTCTGGCCGGAAACGGGCATGCCCATCGGCGTGCAGATCATCGCGGCTCCGGGACGTGAAGATGTTGCTCTCAGGATCGCGCATGATCTTGAGCGGCGCGGAATTGTTCATGCGCCAGTAGCAAGGCATTGAGGAGAAGCGGATGGAGATAGATATCCTTGCTGTGAAGGCCGAGGTCGAGGCGGCATTTCAGGAGTATGAGCGCGCACTGGTGACCAACGATGTTGCGGTGCTTGATACCCTTTTTCTCAACAGTGACAGAACGGTCCGCTACGGCATTGGCGAGAATCTCTATGGGTATGGCGAGATTGCAGCCTTTCGCGCCGGTCGCCCGTCTGTGGGACTTCAGCGCAGCCTGGAACGCACGGTGATCACGACTTATGGGCGCGACATGGCGACGGCCTGGACGTTGTTTCGCCGTCTGGGCACGACCGGCAAAGTCGGCAGGCAAAGCCAGGTCTGGATGCGCACGCCTGAAGGCTGGCGGGTCGTGGCGGCCCATGTCAGTCTGATCGAAGAACCGTAGGGAGCTTCCTTGCCGTTGCTTGCCGTCACGACGGCGGGTGCGGAATGGCGGAGAGAAGTTCCTTGGTGTAATCCGCCTTCGGCGCTCCCAACACATCTTCCGCCCTGCCTTCCTCAACAATCTGGCCCGTCTTCATGACGATGACGCGGTCGCACAGCAGGCGCACGACATTGAGATCATGAGAGACGAAGAGGTAGCTCATGCCGAGCCGTCCCTTCAGTTCCTGCAAGAGGTTCAAAACGACGGCCTGAACCGAAACATCAAGCGCCGCCGTCGGCTCATCGAGAATGAGCAGATCAGGATCAAGCGCGATGGCGCGGGCGATACCGACACGTGCCTTCTGACCTCCGGATAGCTGATGCGGGAAGCGGTCGATCAGCTCGACCGGCAGGCCGACGAGAAGCGCGAGCTCCTCGCACCGGCTGCGCAGTGCGTCGCGATCCGCGATTGACCCCATGCGCAGTATAGGATCGGCTATGGCGCGCTCCGCCGTGAAACGTGGATTCAGGCTGTCCGTCGGATCCTGGAAGACCATCTGGATCCGCCTTCGCATGGCAGAGGCGGCAAATTCTTTGGAGGGGATTGCGCCTATGTCCGTGCCATCGAAGACGATGGTACCGCCGCTGGGATCGATGAGCCGCGTGATCATCATCGACGTCGTCGACTTGCCGCAGCCGGATTCGCCGACAAGGCCAAGTGTCTCGCCCCGCGCGACGGTCAAGCTGATGCCATCGACAGCG
>CAXTUM010000047.1:0-10063 GCA_964247205.1 uncultured Beijerinckiaceae bacterium | reverse complement strand
GTCCAGTGGCCGGAATTGTGCACGCGCGGCGCGATCTCGTTGACGTAAAGCGTCTCCTGCTGGCCCTCGCCGCCCACAAAGAACTCCACGGCATAAACACCGATATAGTCCAGCGCCGCGCCGATCTTGCCCGCGATATCAATGGCGGCGCGTGCCGTCCGGGGGTGGATCACTGCGGGCACGGCGGAGCGGCGCAGGATCTGGTCTCGGTGCTGGTTCTCCGTCACGGGGAACGCCTTGATGCTGCCATCCGGCGCACGCGCCGCCACGACTGAAACCTCGCGTGTGAAGGGCACGAAGCTCTCGAGGATGCAGGATGCGCCGTTGACGGCGGCCCATGCGCGTTCTGCGTCTTCCGGCGCGCGGATGACCACCTGTCCCTTGCCGTCGTAACCAAAGCGGCGGGTCTTGAGGATCGCCGGAACACCGATCTGCTCGATCCGCAGCCGCAGCTCATCCTCGCTGTCGACGGCGCCGAATTCGGCCGTCTGCGCACCAAGGTCGCGGGCCAGCGTCTTCTCCAGCACCCGGTCCTGACAGACCGCCAGCGCCTTTGCACCGGGGCGGACGGGAACGCGGTTTCCCAGCAATTCGACCGTGCGCGCTGGTACGTTCTCGAATTCATAGGTCACGCATTGCACTGCGGTGGAGAACTGCCGCAACGCGTGCTCGTCGTCATAGGCCGCAACCGTATGGCGCGCGGCGACATCGAAGGCAGGGCTGTCCGCTTCCGGCGCGTAGACATGACAGCGGAAGCCCAGGCGCGCCGCCGCCAGCGCGATCATGCGCCCGAGCTGGCCGCCGCCCAGGATGCCGATGGTATCGCCGGGAAGCATGGGACGTTCGGCCATCGCCTCAGCTCTCCATCACATCGACAGGACGGTGCGCGATCGAATCGGTCTGCGCCCGGCGCCAGTCGGCCAGCCGTACGGCCAGAGCCTCGTCGTGCAGGGCCAGAACCGCTGCGGCGAGAAGCGCCGCATTGATGGCGCCAGCCTTGCCGATGGCCAGCGTGCCCACGGGAATACCGGCGGGCATCTGCACGATGGAATGCAGGCTGTCGACGCCAGCCAGCGCCTTTGATTCGACGGGCACGCCCAGCACAGGAAGTTCAGTCATCGACGCCGTCATGCCGGGCAGATGCGCCGCGCCGCCCGCGCCCGCGATGATGATATGGAAGCCTTCGGCTTTCGCCCCCTTGGCGAAGGTCACGAGCCGGTCCGGCGTGCGGTGGGCCGAGACGATGCGGGTGTCGTGGCCGATGCCGAGCGTTTCCAGCGTCGCGGCGGCATGTTTCATGGTTGTCCAGTCGGACTGGCTTCCCATGATGATCGCCACAGGCTTCTCGGATTGTGCCATGTCGGTTCTTTCCGCAGCTTCAGGCGATGATATCGGGGCGGAGCTTGCCGGAAATCTCGACAACCCGGTCTTTCAGCACCAGTTTTCGCTTTTTCAGGCGCTGAATCTGCAGCTGGTCGCGGCTGTCCATGCGCTCCAGCGCCAGAATGGCCGCATCAAGATCGCGGTGCTCCTGATGCAGCATCTGCAGCTCCCGCTCCAGCGTGGTCCGTTCGTCATCGGAAGCAATGATCGACATTCTTTGTGCGTCATCCCGAAAAAGCCGGGTTTTGCATCAACCTTGGCTATCAAGGCCCATGTCTCGCAACACAACCCTCGAAGTCAAGCCGAAGCGCATCCATCATGATGGAATTGCTGCGCTGCGCAATGGAAGGTCTTGGACAGGGAATCGGTATTGTGTCAGATTCGTGAAATCAGTGCTTAACAGAGGAGGTGAGCTTATGTCCCTTGAAACGCACCTGGCAGAACTGGAGCGCAAGCACCGGACGCTGGATACGCAGATCCAATCGGAACGACAGCATGCGAATGCCGACATCACGAAGATCGCCGATCTGAAGCGCCGGAAACTGCAACTGAAGGATGCGATCAAAAAGCTTCGGGAGGAAGTGGACAACAAGACCATCCACTGATGCCCAAACGGGACAGGGTGATCCTGTAATATTCAGGAAAGGCGCATGGGAAACCGCTGCGCCTTTCTTTTTTCAAGCTACTGCCAGTTGCGGAAAGCGTCTTCGAACACCTGTTGCCCGCTGACTCCCTTTTCCAGCACCATCGCGCCGCGACGCCCGCCGACAAGCTGGAATTCCATGTAGATCAGCGGCCGTGCCCTCATCATCTCGATATTGCGGGATTGAGATGGCTCTATCTGGGCAAGCGCCACGAGAAAAACATTCTCCATCACCGCGATCCCCTGCCCGGCAAGCGGATATCCCGGCTGGTTTTCGCTCTGGCGGAACTCGATCTGGCTGAGACTTTGCACGGCTCCGATCTCGGATTGCCCGAGAAAGGAGAACCGGACCTGAACCGTATGCGACGCCGGGAAAGCTGCGTCGCGGTTTTTCTGGATCGTGATCTCCGCACGCAGCCGAAGCTCGGGCGCTTCGGCGACAGCCTGAATCGCCTGCTGCAACGGCTGGCCCTGCCCTCCGCTCACCATCTCCGTGCGCCACACGACCGTACCCTGCTTCACTTCAAGCTTTTGCGGATCTTCCTTGCCCTCAAGGATCAGCGCCATGCGGTTGGCAACAGCGATCTGTGGACGGGCTGAAGCTTCCGGCGCGGCAATGCCAGGCTGAGGCGGCGCAGTTTGCGGTGATGAGGGAGTCTGAGCTGTTGGCGGCGCGGTCGGCGGCGTTCCCGGTGTTGGCGTCGGCTGCACGACGGCTTGTGGCGCTCTTGCTGGCGTTTCATTTCTTGCCGGTGCTTCGCTGGCGCCAGGCTGAACGCGGTCGACCGTCTTGGCCGGGGCCTGAGCGGGCGCCGCCGGGGGGATTGGCGTCATCGGCAGCGGCCTTTGCGCGACAGCAGGAGGCTCATTGCGCCGCAGGAAGGCCAGAGTTGCAATGGCGATGACAGCCACGAAACCCAGCGCCAGCCCGACGGCAACCATAGGCTTGCGTGATTTGGCGGTGTCGCGGCGCATGACCTGCGGGCGGGGCGATACGGCAGGGATCACGGGCTCAGATGGAATTTCTGGCTCTTCGGGATCAAGGCCCGCCACTTCCCGCTCGATGCGCTGCACCACAGCGTCCAGCGCGGCGATTTCGCGATCAATCACCGGTTGGGCCACCGGCGGATCCATCGAGGCCATCTGGCGTGTCAGGGCCATGCGGGCGCGATCATAGATCGACTGCCGCGCCTCTTGCGTGCCGGGATCAAGACCCGCGACGGCCTTGCTGAGAAGGGGATAGTAATCAGCCATTATATCCGTGCAGTTGCGCCAGGAGAGCTATCCTCCCAACACACAACGCTGATGCGTTCAAACGATGAAAGACAAATCCTGATGTGCCATTACCCCTCAAAGGGGTTCCGCATCAAGATTGTATCGTCACGTTCAGGGCTTGTTGAGAGAACCGTGACCGGCGCGCCGATCAATTCCTCGACACGGCGGACATATTTGATGGCCTGCGCGGGCAAATCCGCCCAGGAGCGCGCGCCTGCGGTCGAATCGCTCCAGCCCTCGATTGTCTCGTAGATCGGCGTCACACGCGCCTGATCGGCGGCGCTGGCCGGAAGGTGGTCGATCTCGCGGCCATCAAGATGATAGCCCGTGCATATTTTCAGTTCCTTGAAGCCGTCCAGCACATCCAGCTTGGTAAAGGCGATGCCGTTGATGCCTGAGGTGCAGATGGTCTGGCGCACCAGCACGGCGTCGAACCAGCCGCAGCGGCGCTTGCGGCCTGTCACCGTGCCGAATTCCTTGCCGCGCGTGCCGAGCTGCTCGCCGGTCTCGTCGAACAGTTCCGTCGGGAAAGGGCCTTCACCGACCCGGGTGGTGTAGGCCTTGGCGATGCCAAGCACATAGCCGACGGCGGCAGGACCAAGGCCCGAGCCGGTGGCGGCCTGTGCAGCCACGATGTTGGACGAGGTCACATAGGGATACGTTCCGTGATCGACATCGAGCAGCGCGCCCTGCGCGCCCTCGAACAGGATGCGCTTTCCGGCGCGGCGCTCGCGGTCCAGCAACTGCCAGACGCTGTCGACGAAGGGCAGGACCTTGGGCGCGACATCGCTGAGTTCCTTCAGCAGTTTGCCGCCATCGACCTCGTCGATGCCCAGGCCGCGCCGCAGCGCGTTGTGATGGGCGAGCAGGCGCTCGATCTTGGGGCCGAGGCTGGAAAGGTCAGCGAGGTCCATCACCCGGATGGCGCGGCGACCCACCTTGTCCTCGTAGGCTGGGCCGATGCCGCGTTTGGTGGTGCCGATCTTCATGCCGGAGTTGGAAGTCTCGCGGAAGTGGTCCAGCTCGCGGTGCAACGGCAGAATCAGCGTGGCGTTCTCGGCTATGCGGAGGTTATCGCGGCTGATGGCGACGCCCTGTGCGCGCAGTTTCGCGGTCTCCTCGACGAAATGCCAGGGATCGACCACCACGCCGTTGCCGATGACGGAGAGCTTGCCGGGCCGCACGATGCCCGAGGGCAGCAGGCTCAGCTTGTAGACGACGCCGTTGATGACCAGCGTGTGCCCGGCATTGTGCCCGCCCTGGAAGCGCACGACGACATCGGCCTGCTCCGAGAGCCAGTCGACGATCTTGCCCTTGCCTTCGTCGCCCCACTGGGCTCCGACCACGACAACATTGCCCATGGGGTTTCACCTTGCTCAAGTTTCCGCAAGGAAAAGCCCGGCTGCAGATGAGCGCGGGGCCGGGCTGTTCCGATTGGCGGTTACGCGAAAGAGGCTTGCAGGTAAAGCCTGAATTTCGCTCAGCGGATAACAGCCTGCGGTTCCAGCACCAGTTCCCGTTCATTGGGCCAACGCATGCGGAAGCCGTGGCGGATCTCTTTTTCCTCGCCCGGCTTGTAGTCGTAGCTCCAGGCCAGCACGCCGCGCTTGTCCAGCAGGTTCTTTTCGGTTGGCGCTGTCATGTTGGGGATCGTCTCCACCGTGATCGCGGTGTTCTCGGAGAACGGCGTCTGGTCCAGCACCGTGATCCGCATCGGCCTGTCGTGCAGGCTTTTCACCGTCGTCTTGAATTCGCGCAGATCGCCGCGCTGTCCCTGCGTCCAGCTCGCCTCCGTCTCGCGGCGGCGGACGGGAACGCGGGTGACCTTCACCTTGTCATCAGCACCAAAGCCCAGATCGACGGTATCGCCCGACGCCACCTGACCGACCCGGCCCTGCCCGACGAAGACGCCGTCGCGGGTGAGCGCAACCTCGCCCGGCAGGAGCGGTGCTTCCTCCTCGTTGGTGAAGCGCAGTTCGAGAAAGGCCTTGGGATCGATGCCCGGCGCGGCTTTCACGCCCAGCGTCGGCTCGATGTCGCGGCTGCCGAGGCGGAACGAACGCGTGCTGCCATCCGTGGTGATGGACACACGGCCAGGCACGACGAATTGCGCGGAGAAGCCTGCGACTTCGACCTGGGCTTGTTGCTGGGCGATAGGGGCGGGAGCGGCAAGTGCCTCTGCCGTTTTTGCTGTCCCCCAGGCCTGATCAACCTGCAGAGCACCGATTATGTTTGGAACTGATGCAGGCGCAGGCAGCGCCCGCGAGCGCAGGCTCGGCGCGTTCTGCGTGATCGCCGACGGCTCGTTGAACGCCACCCGGATCGGCGGCACATCCGGCGCTGCCGTGCCGCCGCGGGCCTGCGCGGTCGATACCGCAAGCGTCACATCGGACCAGTCCTCGCCCGTGCGCTGGGATATCACGGCGCGGCGGACGAGCGCGAGCTTTGGCTTGACCTGCGCCGATCCCGTAGCGAGCGCGGCATCATAGGAGGGCCGCCACGAGACACCGCCGACCTGATAGGTCAGCTTCAATGTGGCCTTCGCGCCTGTCGCAGCCTCGACGCTGATGTTGGCGGCACGTGTCACGCCCGCGCGGGGTCCAGCACCGCCCTGCCGGCTGATGGCGGCGATTTCCTCGTCGATTGCACGCAACCCAGAGTTGACAGCTGTCAACTCTTCGGCAACCTTTTGCAGGCCCGCTCCGACCGCATCCCAGGCCTTTGACCATTCGGCGGGATCAAGCGGCTTGTCCTTGCCGCCCAAAATGGATGGCGCCTGCTGGCCAATCGCCGTGATCATCGCCTGTTTGGAGGTAAGCGCCTGCACCTCGGCGGCCTTTTTGACGCGGTCTTCCTGCAGCTTGCGCAGGCGCTGCGCCACTTCTCCGGCGGGCTGGGTCACACCCGCGATAGGCTGCGTGCGCATCTCGACGGAGCCGATCTGCAGCTGCCCCGTGGAAATCCCTTCTACCCTGAGTGAATTCGGGTCCAGCGACTGCGGCAGACCCGCGATCACCAGCGTGTGCTGCCCCGCAGGCACATCCACCTCGACGATGCGGGTGATGGCGGCGACGCCGGGATAAACGATCACGCCGTCTATCTTTGAGGACGCTGTGATCTCGGCGGCGCAAAGCGGCGAAACGCCGAGCAGGAGCGCGGCGGTAAGGGTGCGGAGCAGCATGGTGTGATTCCTCCAGAAACCGGTCGTGATGGCAGGGCTTATGATCAGTTAGGATACGTGAGCGACCGTCCGCAATCTCGCTCGGTGGCAATTCAGAGTATTTCACGGCGCGCTGCGGGCAAAATCCGGACTCCATCGAATAAATCCACATTCTGTCTGCGGTGATAACACCCCGCCAGTATTAACGACTTCTCAACCATAGACCCGGCAAAGATTGCCGGGTGTGCGGGCTTGCGTGTGGCGGCCCGGCACGGGGTATGGGCTGACGATGACGGATGTAACGGCAGGACAAGGCGGCGCACGCGCGGTGGCGACACCGGGCGGCTTCAGCCTGTCCACAATCACCGATATGCTGAAGCGCGGCGATATCGCGCTGGCCATCGGCGTGATGATGATCCTGACGATCCTCATCGTTCCCCTGCCGCCGTTCCTGCTGGATCTCTTTCTGGCGATATCGATCATCATCTCCGTGCTGATCCTGATGGTGTCGCTGTTCATCGCGGCACCGCTTGAATTCACGATCTTCCCGACTGTACTGCTGATCGCCACCATGCTGCGCCTTGCGCTGAACCTGGCCTCGACGCGCCTGATCCTCGCCAATGGGCATACCGGAACCAACGCGGCCGGCCACGTCATCGAGGCCTTCGGGCAATTCGTGATGGCGGGAAATTTCGTCATCGGCATCATTGTCTTCGCCATTCTGGTGATCGTGAACTTCATCGTCATCACCAAGGGCTCGGGGCGCATCGCCGAAGTCGCGGCGCGGTTCACTCTCGATGCCATGCCCGGCAAGCAGATGGCGATCGACGCCGATCTCAACTCAGGCCTGATCGACCAGGAAGGCGCGAAAGCCCGCCGCAAGGCGCTGGAGGATGAAGCCTCGTTCTTCGGCGCCATGGACGGTGCCTCCAAGTTCGTGCGCGGCGATGCCATTGCGGGCCTGCTGATCACCTTCATCAACGTCATCGGCGGCATCATCATCGGCGTGGCGCAGCAGAACCTCAGCTTTGGCGAAGCCGCGCGGCTCTATACGATCCTGACCGTCGGTGACGGTCTCGTCACCCAGATTCCGGCTCTGATCGTCTCGACCGCAGCGGGCCTGCTGGTCTCGAAATCCGGTGTCACCGGTCAGGCTTCCAAGGCGCTGACCAAGCAGCTCGCGCATTATCCAAAGGCGCTGGGCATGTCGTCCGCCGTCATGCTGGTGATCGGCATTTTGCCCGGCATGCCGATCATTCCGTTCTGGGGCCTTGGCATAGCGGCGGGCTGGATCGCCTTCCGGCTTCACAGCAGCGAAGACAGCGCCACAGCGCTGCAGGCGCTGGAACAGGCGACTGCGACGGCCAAGGACGCACAGCAGGTCGAGGAGCCGATCTCCGCCTCCCTCAAGCTGGATGATCTCAAGATCGAGATCGGATACGCGCTGCTGCCGCTGGTCAACGGCGAGAATGGCCATGACCGGCTCACCGAGCAGATCAAGGCGCTTCGCAAGCAGCTGGCGGGCGAGATGGGCTTCGTCATGCCCTCTGTGCGCATTCTCGACAATGTGCAGCTGGAATCCAACACCTACATCGTCCGCATCAAGGAAGTGGAAGCCGGACAGGGCCAGGTCTACCCCAGCGCCGTCATGGCGATGGACCCGATGGGCGGGCAGGTGCAATTGCCCGGCCAGCATCTGACCGAGCCGACCTTCGGCCTGCCCGCGACATGGATCGATCAGGGCATGCGCGAGGAGGCGCAGCTGCGCGGCTACACGGTGGTGGATGCGGCCACGGTCATCTCCACGCATCTCACCGAGGTCATCAAGAACAACACAGCGGACCTGCTGTCCTTCGTCGAGGTGCAGAAGCTGCTGAAGGAACTGCCGAAGGAGCATCAGGACCTGCTGAAGGAGATCGTGCCGACGCAGATTTCCACCACCGGCATCCAGCGCGTGATGCAACTGCTGCTGGCCGAGCGTGTTTCCATCCGCGATCTGGGGGCCATTCTTGAAGCGATCTCGGAAATTGCCGGCGCTGTCCGCGATCCGCGCCTGATCACCGAGCACGTGCGCTCGCGTCTGGGACGTCAGCTCTGCGCCCAGCACACCGCGCCGCAGGGACACCTGCCGATCATCACGATGTCACCGGCCTGGGAAGATGCCTTCGCGCAAAGCATCATCGGCGAAGGCGAGTCCAAGCATCTGGCCATGCAGCCGTCGAAATTGCAGGAGTTCGTGCTGCGCCTGCGCGATGTGTTCGAACAGGCGGCGCGAGAGGGCGAGATGCCGGTGCTGGTCTGTTCGTCGATGGCGCGCATGCATGTGCGGGCGATTGTCGAGCGCTTCCGGCCGACGACTGCGGTGATGGCGCAAGGGGAGATTCATCCGAGGGCGAGACTGAAGACGGTGGGGAGTCTCTGAAGACCGCGTGACCCTTTCCTTCTCCCGCGCGCGGGAGAAGGTGCCCCGAAGGGGCGGATGAGGGCCTTTTGGAACGACTGCCCTCACCCGTCGTCGCTTCGCTCCGCCTCCCTCTCCCGCGAGCGGGAGAGGGAAGAAAAACAGCGCTAAACCGGCTTCCGACCCGTCAATCCCTCCGCCAGCATTCGCCTCACCTGATCTTCCGCCTGTTTCGTCACCGTCTTGCGGTCTGTCGCCGGATCGAACGCGATCGGCTCTCCGAAGCGCAGCACCATGTCCAGCGTGCCGCCGCGCAAAATGCCCATGAGATGGGGCACCATCTCCATGTCGCCGTACCAGCCGATGCGGGCGCGGCCCATGCGGCCCGTCGGCAGGCCGTCCGCGCCGTTGTAGGCCAGCGCCACGGGTTGCAGCCAGACCTGCTGGGTTGGGCTCTCGGACAGGATGGCATCGCGTGCCGCACCGACAAGGGCGGAACGAAAGGGCAGGATGCGGTTGCCGTCCGATGTGGTGGATTCCGCAAAGAGCACGATGGGGTCGCCTTCTTCCAGCCGCACGGCGATCTCGGAGTTGGTCTTGCCGGTTTCACCGCGCCGGTTGCGGTCGACGAAGATCGAGCGCTGCAGCTTGGCCATCAGCCCGAACAGCGGCCAGGCCTCGACCTCGGATTTGGCGATGAACGCCATCGGCATCACCGAACCCAGCGCAGTGATATCGAGCCACGAGACATGGTTGGCGAGGATCAGCATGGGGCGGCCTGCGGCTGGCGCGCCCACCACCTTCACGCGCAGGTTGATGATTTTGGCCACGCAGCGATGGAAGATCAGCGGCAGCCAGCGCTTTGTCCGCAGGTTCAGCTTCCAGCTGGCGTATTGAAACGGAAACAGCACGAGGGCCACAACCACGATCAGCGCGCCAGTCACGCACATGCGGAATGTGCCCTTCGGCTGCGTCACATCATCGATGAAGGATGCCATCTACAAGGTCCGCCGCATCACGATGGCGGTGGCCGCCGAGCCATCCGCCTTGCGGTAATACGCATCGCGGCGTGAGACATCCGTGAAGCCATGACGCTTGTAGAGGGCGATGGCGGGCGCATTGCCCTCCTCCACCTCCAGAAACAGCGTGCGGATGCGGTTGAGCACCAGTGTTTCGCGATGCGCCGCCAGCAAGCGCCCGG
>CAXTUM010000046.1:0-10079 GCA_964247205.1 uncultured Beijerinckiaceae bacterium | reverse complement strand
CGGCAGGGTGCGGAAGGGGAAGGGCTGAGCGCCCTTTCAGTATGGTCCGGCAGCGCCAGACTGAGCCCCCGGCATTGTGCAATCATTCTGCACATGGCACGATTGATTTCATCGTGGAGTTTCGCCCGCCAATAACAACATTCGGCGCTCGGAAACGGCTGCAAGATGTCATGTCAAATGACATTGCGGCTGCGGTTCCATGCTCTAGGACGAAACGACGCAGCTTTTACAATGCTGACACCCGCCAACCTAGAGGTCTGTGTTGCCCGCATTCACCCGATACTCCCGTCAGCTGACGCTGTTTCAGCAATACCCTGTCGCAAGATATGGCTTTGCGATTGTGCTGTTCATCGCGGCACTCGCCCTCCGGTTCGCGATGGAAGGCATGCTTCCGCCCGGTTTTCCCTTCCTGACATTCTTTCCTGCTGTGGTTGTCACCGCGTTCCTCTGCGGGACCGGACCGGGAATCCTGTCGGCAGGTCTTGGCTTTATCGCCGCCTGGTATTTCTTTGTCACGCCGCTCTACTCATTTGCGATGACCCAGCAGGCCGTTGCTGCGCTGGGCTTCTATCTGGTCGTCATCGGCGTGGATCTCGTCATCATCGACCAGTTGATGCAGGCATCATCCCATCTGACCCGCGAGCGTGCAGCGGCAATCAGGCTCGCCGAGGAAAAAAAGACGCTGTTCAGCGAAGCCCAGCACCGCATCGGCAATAACCTGCAGACGATCTCGTCGCTTCTGCAGATCCAGTCGCGTGTAATCGGGGACCCGGCGGCGAAACGCGCTCTGGTCGAAGCCATCCAGCGTGTGTCGGTCATCGCTGATATTCAGCGGAAATTCCACAATTCCGATCAGAATGGCGGAATGATCGATACAGCCTTTGTCACCGAGATAGCGCAAGGGTGCATCAGTGCGGCTGGTCTGGAGGACCAGTTCACTCTCTCCGCTGTGATCGAACCGCTGACGCTGCCGCAGGATGCATTCCAGGCCGTTACTCTGGTGCTCACGGAATGTGTCAACAACGCCCTTGAGCATGGCAACAGGAAGGATGGAAAAAGCTGCATCCATGTGCGTCTTGCAAAGGATAGCGCTTCTAAAAACATGATTCTGGAGGTCAGGGACAATGGTCCAGGCATTCCAGCCGATTTTGATACGGCGGCATCCAACAGTATTGGCCTCAAGGTTGTTCGTTCCTTCACGCAACAGTTGAACGGCACATTCGAGATAAAGGGCGAATGCGGCACGACATCTCGGCTGATATTTCCTCCGCAGAGTACGATTTGACGGTTCCTGACCGGTTATTTGCATAGCTTGCCAAGGGTGAACGCAGGCCACCAGCAGGAGTCCGGGCATCATTGCTGCAAGCCATATCCAAACTCCCTTGCCCGACAGCATCAGATGCTTCAGCTTGCGGTCTCACCTGCGCGGCATCATGGCAGCAGGGTGATGGAGATTTTGGCCGATGCTCGACCAGGCAAGACAAGTCGCGCGTGACGTAGCCGGCAAACGCGGCATGCGCTGCCGTGATTGTCCGTTGCGCGAGCGGCCGGCATTCAAGGTGAAGTCCGATGAGGAGATCGATTTTGTTGACTCGCTGAAGATCGGCCACCGGCTTGTCACGGCAGGCTCGGAAATCATTCACGCCGGCCAGACCGATGCCGAGCTTTTCACGCTCTTCAGCGGCTGGGCCTTCCGCCAGAAATCGCTGCCCGACGGACGGCGGCAGATCCTGAACTTCCTTCTGCCCGGCGACCTTGTCGGCTTGCAGGCCTCCCTGCTCGAGGCCGCCGAGCACAGCATCGAAGCACTGACGGATGTGGAGCTCTGTGTGTTTTCGCGCGGCCAGACGTGGAAGGTTTTCGAGCGCATGCCGCAGCTGGCCTACGAACTGTCCTGGCTTGGCGCGCGCGAGGAAAGCATCGTGGATGAGGGCATGACCTCGGTGGGCCAGCGCTCGGCCCGTGAGCGGATCGCGGCACTCATCATGAGCCTCTACCGCCGCTCGGAACAGCTTGGCCATGTGAAGGACCGCACATTCCTCTTCCCCCTCAGCCGCCAGCATCTGGCCGATGCGCTGGGTCTGTCGCTGGTGCACACCATCAAGAGTTGGTCCTACCTGCGCCGGGCCGGTTATTTCACCTTCGACGGCAAGCACCTCACCCTCAGCAACCCGCGCCTCACGGAACGGCTGGCGCAATATTTTGAGTCGGACTGGAAGATAAGGCCGCTGTTGTGAGGGGGAGAGATGCCTGGATGCGGCTTTGTTGTGGCCCTGGGGAGGTGGGTAAGTCGCCCGGAAGGTAATCTGCTCCTGGCATAAACAAATTGTCACTTGCCGTTCTTCTGAACTGCCACAATATCGTCGCCGTCACTTACAATACCCGGACTCATGTCAAGACAGTTTCTCTCCCGCCGCACCTTCCTCGCCGCCGCCGCCTCCGCCGCGCTGATCCGCCCGGCTATGGCCGAGGACACGGACGTCGTCATCATCGGCGCGGGCGCCGCCGGCATCGGGGCCGCGCGCGAATTGCAGCGGCTTGGCAAGAACCCGCTGATCATTGAGGCGCGGCAGCGGTCGGGCGGCAGGCTCTTTACCAACACGGCGCTGGGCCAGCCCTTTGATGCGGGCGGGGCCTATATCCATTTTGCCGAGACCAATCCGTGGAGCCAGATCGCGGCGGATCATGGCGCGGAGGCGAAGGGCGGCTACCGGTTGTGGAGCGGTTCCATCGCCTATCGCAACGGTGTGGCGCTGGACGGCGAATGGGCGTCGCGGCGGGCTGGCCTCCTTCGCAATGTCTCGGATGCCTATGACGAGGTGGAGGAGCGCGGCGATGTCTCGCTGGCGCAGGCGCTCCGCGACGAGGACCAGGACGTGCGCGATGTCGGCCGCATCCAGTCCCAGATGGCGGCGGGCGAGGACCCGGAATGGGTGTCCACCAGCGACTGGCAACGCCTCGAAGGCGGCCAGAACCGCCTTGTGCCCGGCGGCTACGGCGCGTTGGCCATGAAGACGGCGGATCCGCTGGGCGTGCGCCATGGCGTCACAGTCACGGCGATCGACTGGAGCGGCCATCTCGTGGTGGTGACAACGGACAAGGGCGTGATCCGCGCCCGCAAGGCCATCGTCACCGTGCCGATCGGCGTGCTGAAATCCGGCCATATCAAGTTTACGCCCGCCTTGCCGCTGGAGCAGGCGAGGGCGCTGGATGGTCTGCGCATGGGCGCATTGTCCAAGGTTGCGCTGCGGTTCGATCAGGAGAAGTTCGGTTTCGCGCCGCACCAGTTTCTGGCCGAAGTGGGAGACGCAACGCGCGCAATCACCTTCGAGGCCTGGCCGTACGAGTCTGATCTGGTAGTCGCGACCTTCGGCGGGGATTACGCCCGTGGTGTCGCAAGGCTGGGCGAGACAGCGGCGGTGGATCATGCGCTGGAGCGTTTCCTGAAGATCGCAGGCAGCGATGCACGCAAAGTGTTCAAGGGAGGTGTGCTGGCAGGCTGGTCGGAAGATCGCTTCAGCCTCGGCAGCTACGCCGTGGCCTTGCCGGGCCGCATGAAAGCGCGCGACACGCTGGCGAAACCGGTGGGCGAGAAGCTGTGGTTCGCGGGCGAGGCAACGGCGGGCGTGTATTCCATGACGGCGGGAGGGGCCTATATCGCGGGCCGCGATGCCGCGAAACAGGTGGCGGCGAAGCTCAGCACGGGGAGTTTGCGGTAGGGGAATCGCAAAGCGGAGCCGACTCGCGCTATTGATCGCAGGCAATGCCTCACAACCCCACCATCCTCGTCTTCGATTCCGGTCTCGGCGGACTCACGGTCCACGCCGAGATCGTCAAGGCGCTGCCCGATGCGCGCTATATCTACATCGCGGATGACGCCGCCTTTCCCTATGGCCGCCTGACGCCCGAGGTCTGCGCCGCCCGCGTGGTCGAGGTCATCGGCCATCTGATCGCGCGTTTCCAGCCGGATATCGCCGTCATCGCCTGCAACACGGCCTCCACCGTGGCGCTGCCTGCCTTGCGCGCCGCCTTTGCCATCCCCTTCGTCGGCACGGTGCCTGCCGTGAAACCGGCCGCTGCACTGTCACAAAGCCGGATGATCTCGATCCTCGGCACGCCCGGCACGGTCAGCCGGGAGTACACGCATGATCTCATCATCCAGCACGCGTCGGATTGCAGGGTCAGCCTCGTCGGCGCGCCGAACCTCGCGCGTCTGGCGGAGGCTTATCTGAGGGGTGAGGCGGTCAGCGATGCCGATGTGCTGGCCGAGATCGCGCCATGTTTCAAGGAGAAGGATGGCGCCCGCACCGATGCCATCGCGCTGGCCTGCACGCATTATCCGCTGTTGCTGGATGTCTATCGCCGCGTCGCGCCCTGGGAGGTCACTTGGGTCGATCCGGCGCCTGCCATTGCGCGGCGCGTGGTGAATCTTCTTGTGAAGGACTTGAATCAGGGCATGAGGCCATTGAATCGATCTGTGCAAAATCTATCTCAAAATACTGATAATCAATCGTTTTTTACATCAAACAGCATTATATCAACCGGTCTGTCCGCCCTGATGGCCGCACGTCACCTGCCGGTTTCCCAGGGGGTCTCGCTGCCGTTTTCATGAACTTTTATCCATGTTGGCGAAATGGTCTCATCCTCCGGCAAGGCCATGTCACGGCGCACCGAAGGGACTTCCCCCTGTCAAGGCCAACGCCGCGAAACAGTCAGAGGAGGTTATCATGTTGAAATTTGCAGCACTCGCTCTCGTCGCGGCCGTCACGGTTGGCGCAGCAACAGAATCCATGGCCAAGGGCGGCGGCGGCGGCGGCGGCGGTGGCAGCCGTTCCTACACCAGCAACGCCTCGAGTTACACGATGGGCGGGCATCAGGTCAGCGCTTCGGGCAACGCCGTGTCGCGCAACCCCGGCATTTACAGCGGACCTGGCAATATCGGGCATGGAACCGTAAAGGGTCCTCTCAATCCAGGGATGGGCGGAAACGTTATCACTCCAGGCGGCCGGGGCCCGATCGTGGTCGGCCCCATTGGTCCGGTAAAACCAAGGCCGCCGATCGGACCGGTCGTCACATGGCCCGGCAAAGGCCCGATCGTGGTTGGTCCCGGCGGCGGCGGCGGTCTGCCTCCTGGCGGTGGTCCAAAGCCCGTCCCTCCCATGCAGCCTCCTCATCACGGCCATTGGCAGGGTGGCAGGACTTTCGTCGGCGGATATCAGCCCGCAGCCCTGTACGTTCCGGGCAATCAGGAATGCTTCCAGGAGCAGCGCCGCATCAACGGCATCGTGAAACTGGTCAAGGTCTGCCACGAGCCGAACTGATCTTTGCCGAACTGAGCCACTTTACAACGGATGGCGGCGGTTGACTTTCCCGCCGCCATCCTGTTTAGCACCACTCACAAGCGCGGGGCCGCAATGCCCCGCGTTTTGCATTGTCCGGTATGGACGATGCTCAACGCACCCGTGGCAGCGGTTCGCATCGTTGCCTGTCGGGGATCGCAAGATCCCAGAGGAGGGCGCGTTCCTCAATCGTCGGCAGATTTCTGTCGGCATTTTTTGACCGTTCTTACGAGGAACAGCGATGACAAAGCGCGCCGCATCAAAATACAAGCTCGACCGCCGTATGGGCCAGAATATCTGGGGCCGTCCGAAGTCTCCGGTGAACAAGCGGGAATATGGCCCCGGCCAGCACGGACAGCGCCGCAAGGGCAAGCTCTCCGATTTCGGCACCCAGCTGAAGGCCAAGCAGAAGCTCAAGGGCTATTACGGCTCTATCTCCGAGAAGCAGTTCCGCAGCTATTATCAGGAAGCCGTGCGCATGCAGGGCGATTCCGGCGAAAACCTCGTCGGCCTGCTGGAAGGACGCCTCGATACAGTCGTCTATCGCGCCAAGTTTGTGGCGACGGTCTTCGCCGCCCGCCAGTTCGTCAACCACGGCCATGTGCAGGTTAACGGCAAGAAGGTGAACATCGCCTCCTACCAGGTGAAGCCGGGCGATGTGGTGTCCGTCAAGGATGTCTCCCGCCAGCTTGAATTCGTGCTTGTCGCCAGCCAGCTGGCCGAGCGCGATGTGCCGGACTTCATGGAAGTGGATCACGGCAAGATGGCCGCCAGGCTGACACGCCGTCCGGGCCTCTCCGAGGTTCCGTATCCGACGCAGATGGAACCTAACCTGGTGGTCGAGTTCTACTCGCGCTGAGCTTTTTCCTTCCAGATATGCAGAAAAGCCGTCCTGTTGGGCGGCTTTTTTTATTCAGCCACTGCAAACTCGCCGTTCATTAGGATCAATTTTACAAATTTTAACCAAGACTATCTCCTGACACTGGTTCAGACAGACGGGATATCGCCATGATTGTTCTCACCCCACGAGAGCGCTATCGAACCTACGGTCTCGACCCGGAGCAGGCGGCATCTGCGCTGAAGCGTCTGACAGCGAGCGGAACGGCCTTCTCCGATGAGGGCGTCAGGATCTGTTGCGATGCACTTTGCGCGCTGCCTGGCGTCGGCGCGCAGTTCAGGAGTTTCGAAACGGAAATGCGTCTTGTTCTTCGGGATCACTACCGTACGCTGCTTGCAGAAGGCCTGAACGATTCTCATTTTGATCGGGTTGGCGCCACGGTGGCCGCCCTTGAAAGACTGGGCACCGACCTCCGCTCCATGCTCGCCGCCACTCCGCATATCGTCAATGAAGCGATCCGCACCATGACTGGCGGCATCATGCTTGGGCGCATGCAGCTCATGGCTGATCTTGCGGTCCTTCAGGCGGTGCTGGTTTGCGATGCAGCGACAGCGCTCTCCAACAGCCAGACCGCTGACCGCGTGCACGAGGACGAACGCCGCAGGAAAATAGCCAGCGAGTTGTCTGCGTTCCGAAGCTCCATGGATGGCATGTCGGCTCAGCTCGTCGATGCATCCCGTTCCGTGGCCATGGCAACGGATGTGGTGGCGGCTGCCGCCGCTGACGCCTTGCAGAAGAGCCGTTTTGCTGCCGATGCCGCCGAGCAGGGCAACAACAGTCTCACGGCATCCGCCACCAGTACGGAGGAGCTGTCACAGGCCACGGGCGAGCTGGAGCGTCGCACCGAAACCAGCCGTCAGGCCGTTACCGCAGCCGAAAGTGCGGTCTCCGGCGCCCAGTCTGCAATCGCTGATCTGCACACCGCCGCCGAGAAGATCGGCTCCATCGTTGGCCTGATCAGAAATATTGCAGAACAGACCAATCTGCTGGCCCTCAATGCCACCATTGAGGCAGCCCGTGCGGGTGATGCCGGACGGGGCTTCGCTGTCGTCGCGCAGGAAGTGAAGGCGCTGGCCAGCCAGACCACGAAGGCAACGCAGGATATCGTGGCGCAGATCGCGGCTGTTCAGGACGGCACGTCCCGTTCCGTCCAGGAGATCGGAGCGATCGGCGAAGCAATGGAGCGCCTTTCACAGAATGCAGGAGAAGTAGCCGGTGCGGTGATGCAGCAAAATGCGCTGACGGGTGAATTGAGCCGCAATCTGCATGAAACTGTCCGGCAGGTCATCGCGGCCAGCGAAGGCTACATGGCGGCGTCCACGCTGATCGAGAACACATCGGCGGAGACCGCACAGCTGCAAAAGGCGATGGAGGCGCTGGCCGAAATCGGTGCAAGCCTGAAGCGCGATGTCGATACATTCTCCGAGCGTCTGAAGGCGGCTTGAAGCCCAGTCAGGTTAAAGCTTCGACAGAAATCCCGCAAAGCGCATCAGCCCTTCCGGCCATGGGCCGTGGCCGGAATCCGTGTTGATATGCCCTGATTCCCCCGCGTCGCTGAATGCGGAGCCCCAGGCATAGGCCCATTCCTCCGCCTCCAGGTGAGGACAGAACGGATCATTCCGGGAAGCCACGAGTACGGAAGGGAAAGGCAGGGGATCGCGCGGCACATCCGCGAATTTGAGATCAATGTCCTCGTGTTCAACCATGTAGGTCTCGCCCGGCGGCGCCACGAGGAACGCGCCTTTCACTTTTATCAGCTGTTTCGCAGCATGGATCACGGTGATCGCGCCAAGTGAATGCGCGACCAGCACGACAGGGCGTGTAGCGGCATCCACTGCAGCCACGACATTATCCTGCCACTCGCTGAAATGCGGTTTCAGCCAGTCCCGCTGCTCCACGCGGCGCGCACTTGGAATTTTTTGCTCCCAGCGTGTCTGCCAGTGCTCCGGACCGGAACTGGTGTAGCCCGGAATGATGAGGATGTCGGTTTCGCTGATTTTCATCTGCCCCTTCCGGCCTCTTTTTTACCACATATCACCCGAACACGCGGCTGAAAATCGTGTCCACGTGCTTGAAGTGATAGGCCTCGTCGAACATCGCATCCAGAGCCGCTGCCTTCAGATGCTTCATCACGTCTGCGTCGGCCTTGAGCGATGTCAGGAAATCTGCGCCGTGCTCCCAGGTCTTCATGGCGTTGCGCTGAACCAGACGATAGGAATCCTCGCGCGAAGCCCCGGCTTGCGTCAGGGCAAGCAGCACGCGCTGCGAATTGTGCAGGCCGCCCAGCCGGTCGAGATTTCTGCGCATGTTCTGGGGATAGACAACCAGCTTCTCGATCACGCCGGTGAGGCGCGAGATTGCAAAGTCGAGCGTGATCGTGGCGTCAGGGCCAATATAACGCTCCACGGAAGAGTGGCTGATATCGCGCTCGTGCCACAGCGCCACATTCTCCATGGCGGGCATAGCATAGGAGCGGACCATGCGGGCCAGACCCGTCAGATTCTCGGTCAGTACAGGGTTGCGCTTGTGCGGCATGGCGGAGGAGCCCTTCTGGCCAGGCGAGAAAAACTCCTCCACCTCAAGCACTTCGGTCCTTTGCAGGTGCCGTATTTCGATGGCCACACGCTCGACGGACGAGGCGATCACGCCCAGCGTCGCGAAATACATCGCATGGCGGTCACGCGGGATCACCTGTGTCGAGACCGGTTCGACTGACAGCCCCATTTTCGCGGCTACATGCTCCTCCACCCGCGGATCGATGTTGGCGAAGGTGCCGACAGCGCCTGATACCGCGCAGGTCGCGATATCGCGCCGCGCCGCCACAAGCCGCTCGCGGTTGCGCGCGAACTCCGCATAGGCCTGCGCCAGCTTCAGGCCGAAGGTTACTGGTTCGGCGTGGATGCCATGCGAGCGGCCGATACAGGGCGTCAGCTTGTGCTCCATCGCACGGGTCTTGATCGCTGCAAGCAATCCATCTAGGCCCGCCAGCAGCAGGTCGGAAGCGCGCGCCAGCTGCACCGCAAAGGTCGTGTCCAGCACGTCTGATGAGGTCATGCCCTGATGCATGAAGCGCGCTTCGGGACCAACGGTTTCAGAAACGTGGGTGAGGAACGCGATCACGTCGTGCTTCACCTCGCGCTCGATAGCGTCGATCCGCTCCACATCGGCATCGTTGAACGGGATCGTGCTGCCTTTCTCCCAGATGGCTTTGGCGGCTGAATGCGGCACGACGCCCAGCTCCGCCAGCGCATCTGTCGCGTGCGCCTCGATCTCGAACCAGATCCTGTACTTTGTGGCCTGCGACCAGATCGCGGTCATGTCCTTGCGGGAATAGCGGGTGATCATCGGGGTAACTCCGGTCAGTCAGCGAAGGCCGCGCGCGGCCAGAAGAACAGGATGATCGCGGCCAGTGCAGCGACCGCGATCACGGGCCATGGCGCGAGATAGCGCAGGCCGGTGGGCGTGAACATGCCCATGGCCCCGAACATGGACCAGAAAATCTCGCCCAGGCGCAGATCAGCCACCGAATCCGCCTCGATCCGCCCGTCGATGATGCGGATCTTGAGCGCGAAGAAGAACAGCGACGCCGGAATGAACAGCCCGCCCGCGCCGATACCGCCAAGCACAGCCCGCAGCCAGCGGTTCCAGCCTCCGGCGATCCACAGCGCCAGCACCGCCACCGTCAGCATCGCTCCGAACCCGCCTGCCGCCGTGATCACGACCAGCAAAAGTGTCCGGTCTGATATCGGTTCCTCGAAGCCGAGGATGCGGAGGCTCACCGCCAGCGCCGCAATTGCGGCCGCCAGCAAGGCAGCACCGAAAGCCTGGGGCAGGGTGCTCCG